>DAOMZK010000076.1:0-8395 GCA_035438035.1 Cyclobacteriaceae bacterium
TTTGATTTCTCTTCTGCATTTCCCTCGAACAAGCTTATCACTTCTTTGGTGTTGGCGGGTGGCAATTCTGAAATGGTCAGAAGGGGATGGGGATCGTATGAATTTTTAATGATTTCAAAACCACTCACTTCAATATCATCGAATGAAGCAATCAGCGGCGTGATGAAATTATTGTAATAATTTTCTTCAAGATTTTTTGGAATGACGATACTGTTCTTGGTCAAAAAGGGAATAAGTTTTTTTCCGTCGACCGGTTTGTCAAATCCATAGAGTTTTCCACTCACCACCATCCATGCAGGATTTTTACAAACCATGTAGGCGGCTGCGTTGGGAATATCTACTTTCTTGCCCTCATAAGTAATGGTGGGGAAGTAAGTTGTGTTGACATCGGTTCGACTGAAATGAAACTGAATACTGGCGCGTCTTTCCATGACCTCCACCTTACGCCAGGTTGGCTCACCGTCATTTCCCATTTCATAGAGTCGCTTGCCTTTTAGTTTTTCCAAAACGGCAGCGCGCCTTTTTTCCATATAGACTTCTATCTGTTCCTGAAGTAATCGCTCTTCGCCTTTGTCTTTTTTAAAAACCTTGGAGAAAAACTCATCGGGTTTCATTATTTTTTTTGAAAAATGGCGCAGTACAGCATCCTGATTCATACTGTCCATGAGCTCGATCAATTCATAGTCGCGGTCATCCATTCCCTTGGAGAATTCCCGCGCATTTTTTGAGGATATATTCTGATGTTGATAGGTTAGCTTACCCTTATCGTCAAGCCGAACAATAAAAGATTCAAAAATATAGCCCAGGTATTCGTGTTGGAACAACGAATAGATCAGTTGAAACGGCTGGCTTGCCGAAACTTTCATGGCGTTTTTTGGGCTAAATACCCTGCTTTTTCTGACCGAGAGCACGACTTTTAGCAGTCCAGGCAAGGTTTCGGAAAAAGCAGAATTGCAACATACGCAATCCCGGCAAGATTATTTTTAGATTTTGGGATTAAACCTTACATCAAAGGTGCTCAATGGAGTAAGATCGGGCAGCCAGTACGGCTGGACGGACGGATACAGCCAGCGTAATGATCAGGATAACCGTAGCGGTTATCAGGAAATCAGTAATTTCCATCTTTACAGGATAGTGGGAAATAATGGCGTTGTCCATTCCCATCCCCACCAGACCAACACGGTCCTGCAGGTAACACAATGTAGCCCCCAGAACCAGTCCTATTCCGGCGCCAATAAATGAAATCAGGAATCCTTCGGTTAAGAAAATGCGTTGGATGAGCGTAGTATTTCCCCCCAATGCTGAAAGAATGCTGATGTCTTTCTTTTTATCGATGGCAAGCATCATCAGTGAAAAGAAAATGTTAATGGACCCCACTAACAGCAGTATGGATAAAGACAGGAAAGTAAAGAGCTTCTCTATTTTAAGCAGACGATACAGATCCTTATGTTGTTCTTCGTTTGTAAGAACTGAAAACGTATTGCCGAGAACATTCTGAAGGGATCGCTCTACTTCATTGACATTTGTTCCATCCGTTTTTATTTCAATGGAAGTCCTTTTGTTGCCATAGTCCATCAACTCCTCGGCAAACTTGAGCGGTACGAAAACAAAATTCTCATCATAATTTTTCTCTATCGAAAAAACTGAGCCGGGCCTTATGTTTTTTTGCGAATACATGGCAGAAGGATTCAGCGATGTATTTTTAAGATTTTTGATGTAAAAAACCCGCAAGGCGACCATGTCATCGCCAACCTCGGCGGACAAAATGTAGCGCACGCCACGGCCCATTATGGCAAAGGGTATACTATCCTTTGTCAATTTCAATTCACCTTCCGTAATGTGATCATCCAGGCGGTGTTGATCCAGAAAATTTTCACTCACTCCTTTCAGACTCACAACGATATCAGCGCTTCGGTAACGGATGTAAGCATAATCTTCGATGACTTCCGTAACGATTTGAACCCCCGGTACAGCGCGGATGGTGGACATCAGCGAGTCTGTTATTTCAAAGGACTTGCCCTTTGCCAGTTCAATTTTAAGCTCGGGATCGAAGGAGGTGTTCAGCGATCGAAGAAGCAATTCCAGTCCATTAAAAACGGAAAGCACAATGATCAGGGCTGCAGTAGCAAAGGCAACGCCGGCCATAGAAAGGACTGAAATAATGTTAATAAAGTTTTTTTTCCGACGGGAGAGAAAGTAGCGCCGTGCAATAAATAGCGGTAGATTCATTTAACTCTGCGATGAACTACGCTTCAGGTGGAATGTTAAGATTTTTGATTAATTCATCCATGCGGAATGCATTTTCCTCCACCTCATCCACTACGAATACCAATTGAGGAATGATTCGAGCCTGGTTGCGAATGCGGTCTCCCAGTGCCTTTCGGATTTCTTTCTTATGCAGATCAAGCTTTTCCAAAAGACTTTTCTTGTCCTTGACCAGGGCCATGCTGATAAAAATACGCGCTACACTGAGGTCGGGACTGATCCTGACTTCAGCGATGGTAATAAAATTACTTCCGACTAGTCCACGCTGATCCCGGAGAAAGATGTCACTGAGTTCTTTTTGAATCAGGCGACTGAATTTTTGCTGACGCACAGTTCCGCTCATGGGGCAAAGTTAAGAAAAGTCGGGGCACAAGCATTTTGGTGCCTGAGTGGTTAAAACTTAATGGATACGAAGCAAATTTTAGTTA
The DNA here is from genome assembly GCA_035438035.1 of Cyclobacteriaceae bacterium. Taxonomy (GTDB): domain Bacteria; phylum Bacteroidota; class Bacteroidia; order Cytophagales; family Cyclobacteriaceae; genus ELB16-189. Next base: position 2,694 of record DAOMZK010000076.1, read on the forward strand.
TTTGCAACTGCAAACCAACATTTTTGTGCTTCGACATTTCCGTATTAATGATCCTTACCGCCTGTTTAGTCTGTTGGTACTGCTGGTGCTGGCCAGCTTGCCATTCCTGATCAGCCTGCCGCTGATCACATCACAAGAGCTAAAGCAATTGGTTATTGGCGAAGTAATTGGCGCCAAGCTGATGTATGTGCAGATAATTGATTCGACCGGACCACTCATGGCATTGGCAGATGGAATACTGAATTTTTTATTTGGCCGATCAATCCTGGCGCGGCACCTGATGGCATTGGTGATTATTTTTTTTCAGGCTGGCTATTTTGGCATTCTGCTTATTAATAACAAGGCATACAACGACATCAATTATGTTCCTTCTTTGATTTTTGGGTTTCTTTGTTTTTTTTCATTTGATCTGCTGGCGATTACACCGGAAATACTCGCCAGCGGTTTGCTGTTGCTGGGGTTAAACAATCTTTTTAAAGAAATTGAATTCAGGATCGATCGAGATGCTTTTGTGTTAAACCTGGGTGTCTTCATTGGCCTCGCTTCCCTTTTTGTTTTTTCTTACACTATATTCCTTTTCGGATCGATTTTGATTCTGATCATCTTCGCTCGCATTTCGTTGAGGAAAATTTCGCTTTTGATTTTTGGCTATGGCATTGTTCATGCCGCCTTGATCATCTTTTATTATTGTTATGAAAGAGCGGATGAATTATGGGTCAATTTTTACCTGGCCAATTTTTCTCCCATACCTCAGGATCTGGTGAGCTTACGCTCTGTTTTTTTTCTTGGCCTCGTGCCCCTCATATATTTTGTTTTTTCTCTCTTTATGCTTACCCGGGAAGCACGGTTTACGCGATACCAGTCCCAACTTTTCCAGGTCATGTTTGTGTGGCTGGGTATTTCCATAATTCAGGTTTGGCTCACTCCCGAGTTCACGCCGCACAGTCTGATGACGTTCATACCGCCCCTGGCGTATTTTATCAGTCACTATCTTTTGCTAATTAACAGAAAATGGATTGCAGAACTGATGTTGTGGATATTCATATTTGGCTTGCTTGGCGTCAATCACTTGTCGCGCAATGAATACCTGAAAAATGTTGATTACTCAGCCCTTTTTCCTGCGCAGACAGCATCCGAGATTGCCGGGAAGCGTATCATGATTTTGGATGATAATCTTTCGTTGTATCAGCGCAACCGGATGGCGGGATATTTTTTAAACTGGGAGCTATCGAAAAAATATTTTGATGGTTCCGATGATTATGAAGATATGCATAAAATAAATCAGTCATTCTTTGAAGATCCCCCTGATGTAATTATTGATCCCCACAATATGATGGAGCCGATCATGCGAAGAATTCCTGCGGTGGAAAAGAAATACCGGAAAGAGGATGGGATCTACCGAAGGAATTAGCAGGCAATTTTTTCCACACGGCGTGCATGACGGCCGCCTTCAAAACTGGAATGAAGGAATCGATCGGTAATTTTTACCGCCAGTTCAGTATCAATATGGCGCGCAGGAAGACACAGTACATTCGCATTGTTATGTTGGCGGGCGGTGGCAGCGAGATCTTCTTTCCAGCAGATGGCGGCGCGTATTCCCTGATGCTTGTTTGCAGTGATGGCTACACCATTGCCGCTTCCGCAAATGAGAATCCCAAGATCAGTTTCTTTTTTTTCGACTGAAATGGCAACGGGGTGAGCGAAATCGGGGTAATCGGAAGACTCAGCACTGAACGCACCAAGATCCTTAACCAGGTAATTGTTTTGTTCCAACCATTTTCGGATTTGCTCTTTCAATTCAAACCCGGCATGGTCTGATCCTATGGCGATTTTCTGCATCATGCGGTCATTTCATCGGCCTTAGCCTGTTGTTCTTCTTCTTTCCTTTTCTGTCGAACGACATAGGCAGATATGAAAATACTTATTTCATAAAGGAGAAACAAAGGGAATGAGATGAGTACCTGACTGAGTGGATCCGGAGGAGTAACAATGGCCCCGATAATTAAAATCACAATAATGGCGTGACGACGATAGGTCCGCATGAATTGTGGTGTAAGGAGTCCCATTTTTGTGAGGAAAAAAACAACCACGGGAAGCTGAAACAGCAGTCCACTGCCAAAGACCAGAGCAACAAATGTTGACACATAGGATGTAATATCAAATTCATTGGAGATTTCCGGACTTATTGAATACGCGGAGAAAAACCACGTCATCATCGGGCAGAGGATGAAATAGCCAAATGAGACTCCCAACATAAATAAGAATGAAACAGCAAACACGGCGCCCCGCGTGCCTTTCGATTCACTTTTCTTAAGGCCGGGTTTAATAAATCGCCAAAGCTCCCAAACGACATAGGGGAATGAGATAATGAACCCAATCACAAACGCCGACAGTACCTGCATCGTAAACTGACCCGTCATGTACCGGCTTTGAATCTTGAATGGAAAGGGCTTGGCGCAAAGACTTTCTTCTGCGCCGGTGAGATGTCCCAATTGACATAACCACCGGAATGTCGGGAATTCAACATGGCTTGGAGCGAAAATAATGTGTTCAAAAATCCAGGGCGTAAAAAAGAACGCAAGGATCATAAAAATCATGATGGCGACGACAGACCGCACAATATGCCATCGCAACTCCTCCAAATGGTCGAGGAAACCCATTTCCTTCTCTTCACTCATAATCACTCATTATTTGTTCTGCTGCGAAAAGACGCAGAAAATATCTGCGAAAGTCAGCGTAATCCGTGGGAAATAAAAATCGCGTCAGGCGTAAAGGGGAAACTTTTTCATAAAAGCGTTCACCTTACTCTTAATAGCCTTAAGATGTTTTGCATCATCGGGTTTTTTTAATGCAGTATCGATGAAATCTACAACCTTGATTACATCCTTTTCTTTAAATCCCCGCGAAGTTACCGCAGGCGTACCTATACGCATTCCCGAGGTAACCATCGGCGATTGAGAATCGAAAGGAACCATGTTTTTGTTGATGGTGATGTCGGCTTTGATCAACGACTCTTCAGCAATTTTACCTGTCAGATTTTTCGAACGCAGGTCAATCAGCATGAGGTGATTGTCCGTTCCGCCGGAAATAATTTTATATCCACGCCGTGTGAATTCTGCTGCCATTGCCTTGGCGTTTTTTGCTACCTGTACAATGTAATCCATATATTCATCGCTGAGGGCCTCCTGAAAGGCAACAGCTTTCGCGGCGATAACATGCTCCAAGGGGCCACCTTGTGTACCCGGAAAAACTCCTGAATCGAGGACAGCTGAAATTTTGCGCGGCTCCCCTTTTGGGGTTTTAAGCCCCCAGGGATTGTCGAAATTTTTGCCAATCATAATCAACCCGCCGCGTGGTCCACGCAGTGTTTTATGCGTTGTAGTAGTCACGATGTGGCAATGTTCCATCGGGTCTTTTAACAGCCCCCGCGCAATCAGGCCTGCAGGATGGGAGATGTCAGCAAGCAATAGCGCACCGACGGCATCCGCGGCCTCCCGGAGTTTCTTGTAGTCCCAGTCACGACTATAGGCACTTGCTCCGCAGATAATCATTTTTGGTTTTTCACGCTGCGCGATTTCAAGCACTTTGTCGAAATTAATAAGCCCAGTCGTTTCTTCTACTCCGTAAAATGAAGGCTGATACAGTTTACCTGAAAAATTTACAGAGGAACCATGCGTGAGATGTCCGCCATGAGATAAATCAAATCCCAGGATTTTGTCACCAGGCTTCAGACAGGCCAGCATAACTGCCGCATTGGCCTGGGCGCCGGAGTGTGGCTGGACATTAGCCCAGCTTGCACCAAACAGTTCTTTTATTCTGTCAATAGCAAGTTGTTCAATTTCATCCACCACTTCACATCCACCATAGTATCGCTTGCCGGGCAGACCCTCTGCATATTTATTTGTAAGCACAGTGCCTTGCGCTTTCATCACCTGTTCTGAAACAAAATTTTCGGAGGCAATCAATTCGATGCCATCCTGCTGACGATGCTTTTCTTTTTCGATGAGATCGAAAACCACTTTATCTTTTTTCATTCAATTCCTTTTTTAGTTTATGAAATCTGAAATCTACTCTACCAGCTGCCGCTACTTCCGCCCCCTCCAAAACTTCCTCCTCCTCCGGAGAAACCACCACCTCCGCCGCCTCCTCCCCAACCGCGACCAGCCATGGTGCCACCAATAAACCAACCGGCACCGGACGACCATCCGCCACCGCCTCTTTTGTTTCGACCCGAAGAACGCAAAATGATAATGATGACAATAATGAGTACGGTTAAAAATGCACTGCCCTTGCCTTGTCTTCGACGCGGTTGTTCATCCACATGGTATTCTCCCTTTACGGCCTGCATGATGGCCGTCATGGCGGCATTAACTCCGGCATCATAGTCCCCCCTCCGAAAACTGGGGACCATCTCGTTTCGGATTATTCGATTACAGATGGCATCCGGCAAAGGACCTTCCAATCCCTGTCCCACTTCAATGCGCATTTTTCGGTCATTGATTGAAACAATCAGGATGGCGCCATTGTCCTTATCTTTTGTGCCTAACTTCCATTTTTCTGCCACGCGGATTGAAAATGTTTCGATTACCTCACTTTCAAGAGAGGGGACAATGAGTATCGCCAGTTGATTGGAGGTAGAGTCTTCAAATATTTTCAGGGTTTGTTCAAGGTAATCGACCGTTTGCCTTGACAGAACATTGGCTTCATCGTGAACACGACGCCCCTGGAGTTCCGGAATTTCTTTTTGCGCCAGCGCAGAAGAAAAGAAGGAAAATAAAGAAAGAAATAAAATAAAGCGTTTCATGTGTTTTGGCAATGCGGGTGAGGGATCAATTTTCGATTCGTAAATCATCCCGCAACTCGTTGATGTCATCAGGAGATTTTACAAAACCTTTTTCCAGCATTATTTCTCCACACCTCAGGATGGCGGCTTCGATGCCGTCGGTTACTTTACCCATTCGGATTTTTTCAATGATTTTCTGAACCATCCTGTCCCATTCTTTTTGTTCGACAACTTTACTAATCCCCCGGTCTGCAATCACCATTACCTCATGTTCAAAAAATGATACAAAAATCATAATGCCGGTGCGATGGCGGGTATTGAATACTTCTTCTTCAAGGAATGCGTTTTCACTACGTTTGCGGGTGGCCTGATCCATGTGGCTCTGGCTCAGCATCAAGCGCTTCACGCTATCAATGCTGTTGGCGGCAATAGCGCCAATCAGCCCGGCGAGTATCACCACCAGAAAAATGAATAGCGGATCCACGATCGCCATGGCAGGGACATAACGGTCAATGAAGACAATAACAGCAAAAGTCAGCGAGGCGGTCACTAATGCCCCACGGTAGTTGGCAATACTGTAAAACCCGCTTCGTTCGACAAACACCGGAACAATTTCCCCTGAAATCTTTTCTTCGGCCGCCTTTACTGCAGATTTAATTCTTTCAAGGTCCTGGGTATTAAATCGGTTTTTGAGAGACATACTGGATTGGGTTGAAACCCTTTAACTGTATTGAAAGTAAGGCAACAAATTTAGCAATCCCCCATCACTTCCATAATCTAAATCCATGACTGGGAAACACAATAATGCACGGTTTTTATTATGAAACCTGACCATTCACTCACTCACTTTCATAATGCTTTTTCTTTCCATCGACCCGATCTCATGTAGATAAACGCCGGGATGAACATGCACATCCAG
>DAOMZK010000077.1:0-8253 GCA_035438035.1 Cyclobacteriaceae bacterium
CGACACGGCAGCCACATCCGAACCCTGATTCTTACTTTCTTCTTCCGTTACATGCGCGATTTGATTGAGCAGGGCTATGTGTATATAGCATTGCCGCCTTTGTACCAACTCAAGAAGGGTAAAGAAGAAAGGTACTGCTGGACCGAGGAAGAAAGAGAGCGGATCGTCAAGGAAATGAGCAGAGACGGAAAAGAGGACAGTGTCAATGTGCAGCGATACAAAGGTCTGGGTGAAATGAATCCTGAACAACTTTGGACCACTACCATGGATCCTGAGAGACGATCATTGAAAATTGTCGGGATTGAGTCTGCTGTGGAAGCCGATCATTTGTTTTCTATGTTAATGGGGGACGAGGTTGCGCCCAGAAGGGATTTCATTGAGAAGAATGCACGCTACGCCAAAATTGATATTTGATTTGATTTGAACGGTTGAAGTATGGAGGGTGAAGAAGAATTATTGACATTACCACCGGGAGTAGCACAACAAATTGCGGAAAGCAATTATATCAGCAGAGACCTCAGTTGGCTGCAATTTAATTACCGGGTCCTTGACCAGGCGCGACATATTGATCGCAGCATTTTTGACCGTTTAAAATTTTTCTCCATCACCGCTTCTAACCTGGATGAATTCTGTACGATCCGGCTGGGTAGTCTGTACAATTATCTTGATTTCGGCAAAGAACGATTTGATTACAGTGGGCTAAGGGAGACCCCCTTCCGTATTATGCTGATGGGGGAGGTACAAAAGTTTATCGAAACCCAGCATGACTATTTCAGGAGAAAGCTGAAACCACTTTTTGAACAGAACGGCTTTAAGATAAGCGAGTACGGACAATTGTCCGATCAGGATAAACACCGCGTCGACCAGTATTTTCAACGCACCATTTATCCGATGCTCACACCGATGATGTTCGACAGTTACCATACATTTCCTACATTAAAGAATAACCGTCTCTTAATTGGCGTCGTGACCAAGGCTGCTGTTGATTCTCACCAGGCACAAAAAGTTTCATTCATACAGATACCCAGTAACATTGGTCGGTATTATGAGATACTGCAGATGGATGGTACACTGTCGTTTGTTCCAATCGAAGATATTATCATTCATAACGTACATCACCTTTTCAGAAACATAGAAGTACTGAGTATCAACCTCTTCCGTATCAACCGGAATGGAGATTTTACGCTTGAGGAAAGCGAGGATATTGAATCTAATTTTCTTGAAGAACTAAAGCGGAAACTTCAAACGCGTCGTACAGGGAGGGTGGTACGTATGGATTTGCTCGAAGGCGCGGATCCGTGGATGGTGAGACTCCTGAAAATCCAGTGGGACCTTGATGATCTCAATATATTCACGGTTCCAAAAGATAGCATGCTCGACTTCACAGGACTGACCCAGATTATCAGTCATAAAGAATTCAAGGATAAGCGATCCGCTTCGAGGCCTCCCGTCAAGCCGGTCACTTTTCCTGAGCAAGGTCAGCGCGAATTGTTTGATGTATTGAAAGAGCGGGACGTGCTCCTGCATCATCCTTACAATTCTATGGACCCGGTAATAGAATTACTGGAGAAGGCCGCTGAGGACCCTTACGTTTTGTCAATCAAAATCACAATTTACCGCCTCGCCCGGGAATCGCGGGTAAGCGCAGCCCTTTTAAAAGCGGCTGAAAATGGAAAGCATGTATCTGTGCTCTTCGAGGTCAAGGCTCGATTTGATGAAGAAAATAATTTGCGGGAAGCGCAGAAACTTCAAAAGGCAGGTTGCTTTGTGATTTATGGTTTTGGTACACTCAAGACACACACCAAACTCCTGCTGATTGTACGCAGGGAACCGGATGACCGGGTTTTCAGGTATGTTCATATTTCGAGTGGTAATTACAATGAGGCAACGGCCAGGCTCTACACTGATATTGGTCTCCTGACAACCAAGGAGACTTATGCCAGCGATGTATCTGAGTTTTTTAATGTCATTACAGGTCATTCCCAGCCTTTTGCTTACCGAAATCTCATCACTTCACCGCGGGAAATGCGTAATCAGTTGTGCGCACTGGCCCGTGCAGAGGCAGAAAATGCGCGGAAAGGTTTGCCGGCCGGCATTGTCATCAAATTGAATTCATTGCAAGACAAGGAATTTATAGATACGTTATATGAAGCGAGCCAGGCTGGCGTACGGGTAAAAATAATCGTCCGTGGAATGTGTTCACTTCGTCCCGGGCGCGCTGGCTTGAGTGAAAACATTGAAGTCATATCCATTGTTGGTGAATATCTCGAACATTCCAGGGTGTATTATTTCCACAATGCCGGAGATCCTAAAGTGTACATCGGAAGTGCTGACGCGATGGTACGCAGTTTTGATCGCAGAGTCGAGTCTTTGGTTTTGTTGGAACAGGAGATATTAAAGAAACAGGTAATCAATATTCTTCGATACAACCTGAAAGACAATGTGAACTCCTATACCATGAGGGAAGACGGTAGTTACCTTATCAAGGAAGCAAATGGAGAACCTGCGTTCAACATACACAAGGAATTTTACAACGTTTCGAAAGAGATTATCCAGGAAGCCAGGTTGTTCTGATTAGCGTGAATAAGGGTATTTCCTAATCCTTGGATTTCAAATAAAAGGACTTCTTGCCTTTGGACTGATCTTCGGTATTGACAAATTCAATTTTCTTTTGCTTGATATTTTTTTCAAATAGCTGAAGGAGAATTCCGTCTTTCAAACCAACTTCTGGTACGAGTATGTTTTTGGAATGTGCCCACTCCATGACCTTGATATAGATGTCGCTGGCAGGAACGATTACGTCGGCGCGGTCAGGATTCATCTGGAGCTCGTAAATACGTTCGTCCATAGTCTTTCCTTCCACCATAACTTTGATTTCCTTAATTTTTTTTAATGACATTGTCTTTCCCGGCTTGGTTTGCGCCAACTCAAATATCTTACTGATATTTCCGCCGGTTCCTACCGCCGTCACTACCCCGTATTTAGTCTTCACATTATTCTTCACCCATTTTTCCATGTCTTGCCACATGATTGGGGAATCATGGTGTTCCAGGACTCTGACGGATCCCACTTTGAATGAACGGGTCTTAATCTTCTTGCCTCCGGTAAACAAGTTAAGCTCCGTACTTCCGCCGCCTACGTCAATATGTAAATAGGTTTTATCTGTCAGGTAGGAAGAGATCGCTTTATTGATAAGATCGGCCTCAAGTTGTCCGTCAATGATATGAATTTCAATGCCCAGTTCTTCCTTGATTTCTTTAACCAGTTCTGCACCATTTTCAGATTCCCGCATAGCCGAAGTGGCACAAAACATATAGTCATCCACTTCATACAGCTCAAGAAGAAGCTTATAGGTCTTCATAAGCTTTTTGAATTTCTCTATGCTCTTCTTACTGATGCGATTGGTGCCAAAAACGTCATGGCCGAGACGAAGAGGAAAGCGTACGTACTCCATTTTTTTGAACATAATCTTACTCTTATGTTCGAGGACGCTGGAAACCTGAAAGCGTATGGCATTTGAGCCGATGTCAATGGCAGCAATCTTCATGACTGAGGATGCCTGCAATTTACATGGATAATTGCGGGTAATGATGAAGCTATCATTTTAAATTAGTCAGTCATTTTTCCTTTTTACCTGTTAATTGATTTTCTTTGTGAAGCTTATCCAGAAAGACCGAGGGACTGGGCCCTGTGAAGTCTTAGCAACCCGACAAAAGGGTGCTAATTCCCATTTCGATCCCGATAATTATCGGGACGGAAGAAGATAAGTAACCATTTTCAATGGGGCTCTTTCTGGATCAGCGCAATTTAAACCATCAGAAAGAGTGAAAATCGATCAAATTTTAAAGGAAAGAATTCTGATTCTCGATGGCGCAATGGGCACCATGATTCAGAAGCATAATCTCTCGGAAGCAGATTTCCGCGGTGAGCGGTTTAAGAATCATAATCACCCTCTAAAAGGCAATAATGATTTGTTGTCCATTACCCGACCTGATATCATAAAAGATATTCACAGACAATACTTCCAGGTGGGAGCCGATATCGCAGAAACCAATACTTTCAGCGGGACGACCATAGCCCAGGCCGATTATCATCTTGAGGATGCTGTCTATGACATTAACTATCAATCAGCCAAAATCGCAAAGGAATTAGCAGACGAATTCACTAAAAAAGAACCCCACAAACCCCGCTTTGTGGCAGGGGCGGTAGGTCCTACCAACAAGACAGCGTCATTGTCACCGGATGTGAATAACCCGGGTTACCGCGCCGTATCTTTTGACCAGCTGAAGCTTGCATTTAAACAACAAATCAAGGCTTTGATTGACGGTGGAGTCGACTTGTTGCTTTTCGAAACGATCATCGATACACTTAATGCCAAGGCAGCACTTTTCGCGGCACAGGAGACCTTTGATGAGATCGGAAGAGAATTGCCGGTGATGGTATCCGGAACAATAACAGATGCCAGCGGAAGGACATTGTCCGGTCAGACAACTGAAGCGTTCCTGGTTTCTGTTTCTCACGTGCCTTTGCTGAGTATCGGATTAAATTGTGCATTGGGGGCCAAGGCACTACGTCCTTACCTGCAGGTGCTCAATGAACAGTCGCCGTTTTTTGTCAGTGCCTATCCCAATGCCGGCCTTCCCAATGAATTTGGTCAGTATGATCAAACTCCCAAAGAGATGGGTGAGCAGATTGAAGAATTCTTACAAGAGGGATTGGTGAATATTGTTGGAGGGTGCTGTGGCACAACCCCTGAACATATCAAAGTAATTGCCGGCATTGTGGCAAAGTATAAACCCAGGGAGGTAGCGGTTAATGCCTGACCATAATTTAAAACTCAGCGGCCTTGAAGCTGTCACCATTACGGCGGCCTCCAACTTTGTCAATATTGGGGAACGGACTAACGTAACAGGTTCCGCCAAATTCCTCAAACTGATTAAGGAAGATAAATTTGATGAAGCACTTTCTGTTGCCCTTGACCAGGTGAGAGGCGGGGCGCAAGTCATTGACGTCAACATGGACGAAGGCATGCTGGATTCCAAAGCCGCCATGGTTAAATTCCTGAACCTGATGGCAGCAGAGCCTGAGATATCCCGGATTCCGGTGATGGTTGATTCTTCCAAATGGGAGGTCATAGAAGCAGGCTTAAAATGTCTGCAAGGGAAAAGCATTGTCAATTCAATAAGTTTGAAGGCCGGTGAAGAAGAATTTATCCGGCAAGCCAAACTGGTCAGGAGATATGGTGCGGCCACAGTCGTAATGGCCTTTGATGAACAGGGGCAGGCGGATACTTACCAGCGCAGGATTGATATTTGCAAAAGGGCCTATACCATCCTGGTAAACCAGGTAAAGTTTCCGCCGGAGGATATCATTTTTGATCCTAATATTTTTCCTGTTGCAACCGGCATTGATGAACATAGAAATTATGCCATTGATTTTTTCAAAGCAACCCGGTGGATTCGGGAAAACCTCCCGTATGCACATGTGAGCGGAGGGGTAAGTAATGTTTCTTTTAGTTTTCGGGGCAATCAATTGGTAAGGGAAGCTATGCATTCCGTCTTTCTGTATCATGCCATCCGGAATGGTATGGATATGGGCATTGTCAATCCCACGATGCTTGCCGTGTATGACGATATACCGAAAGATCTTTTGGAGAGGGTGGAGGACGTTCTGCTCAACAGGAGAGAGGATGCAACAGAAAGGCTCCTTGAATTTGCCGAAACGGTAAAGGGTGCTGCCAAGAAAAAGGAACAGGATGATACATGGAGAAATGAACCTGTTGAAGATCGTATAACGCATTCTCTTGTAAAAGGGATCATTGATTTTATCGACAATGATATTGAAGAGGTTCGTCACAAATTTGACAAACCCCTGCATGTGATCGAAGGACCCTTGATGAATGGGATGAATGTAGTAGGTGACCTTTTCGGGGCTGGCAAGATGTTTTTACCGCAGGTGGTGAAAAGTGCCAGGGTAATGAAGAAGGCTGTGGCTTATCTGACACCATTTCTTGAAGAAGAGAAAAGGAGGAGCGGCCAGGTAGGTAAGCCGGCTGCAAGGATATTAATGGCTACCGTAAAGGGCGATGTACACGATATCGGAAAAAATATTGTAGGCGTTGTACTGGCCTGCAACAATTATGACGTAGTCGACCTGGGAGTCATGGTTCCTTCTGAAAAAATCATCGAGGCGGCAAAGCGAGAAAAGGTGGATATCATTGGTCTAAGCGGACTGATTACCCCATCGCTGGATGAAATGGTCCACGTGGCCAAGGAGATGCAGCACGAGCACATGCATTTGCCGTTGCTCATCGGTGGGGCCACTACATCCAGGATTCATACGGCTGTTAAAATTGATCCGGTTTATGAAGGTCCTGTAATCCATGTCCTGGATGCTTCCCGGTCAGTGCCTGTCGCGAGTGAATTAATCAATACGGGAACAAGAGAAGGTATCAAACTTCGTTTCAAAAGTGAATATGCCAATTTGCGGAAGGATCATGAAAGCCGGCAGCAGGAGAAACATTATATCACTTTGCAGGAGGCAAGAAAAAACAAGGTGTCCATTGATTGGGAAAAAACTGTGATAGCCAAACCTGCCGCGCCAGGAAGAAAGGTTTTTAAAGAATATCCGCTTGCAGAGATCAGGAAATTCATTGACTGGACTCCTTTTTTCCAAACATGGATGTTGTATGGACGATATCCCGCGATATTCAAGGACGCCAAGGTGGGTGATGAAGCAAAAAAGCTTTTTGATGATGCCCAGAAAATGCTGGACAAAATAATTAAAGGGAAGGAACTTCAGGCCAATGGTGTGGTGGCATTTTATCCAGCACAAGCTACTGAAAGTGATGATGTTGTCGTGTATGCCGATGATCAAATGAAAACAAGATTGACCACCCTTCACTTCCTGCGTCAACAAAATAAGAAGGCTGCCAATCTCCCCAATTTTTGTCTTTCGGATTTCATTGCTCCGCAATCTTCAGGCAAGACCGATTACATCGGTATGTTTGCCGTTACTACAGGGGGGCAGATTGAAAAGTTGATTGAAGAATATAAGGCTCAGCAAGACGATTACTCCGAAATTATGGTCAAAGCACTGGCCGACAGGTTGGCCGAAGCTTTTGCTGAACTCCTCCACTTTAAAGTAAGAAAGGAGTTATGGGGATATGCGAAAGATGAGAATATTTCCATGGACGAAATTATTGGTGAACAATACCTCGGAATCCGGCCAGCCCCTGGCTATCCGGCCTGCCCGGATCACACAGAGAAAAGAACATTGTTTGATTTACTGGAGGCCGAAAAGGAAACTGGGATTATCCTGACTGAATCTTTTGCCATGTACCCCGCCTCTTCGGTAAGTGGGTATTACTTTGCAAATGCTGAATCAAAATATTTTGGATTGGGAAAAATCGAAAAGGATCAGGTTAATGAGTACGCAATGAGGAAGGGGAGACCGATTCAAGAGATTGAAAAATGGCTTGCTCCGAACCTGAGTTATGAAGTATAGTAAAGTCTGCGGAGTCTATTGGCTGAGAAGCCAATTGATTTGATTGAAAGTCAATGAGCAAAAAAAAGGACCACCGTATGGATGGTCCTTTTTTTGTTTGTTTTTATTATTTAAGGAGTAACCGGCAATTTAGTCCCTGTATAACTCGCAAGACTCGCTTTTGGAATCACCGTTCCCGTGAAGCCTTTATTAATTGCATCAATGAAGATATTGGCAGTATATGCAGCACCTCTGTTATTAGGGTGAATGCCATCCTCAGACCATGCGCCAGTAGGAGGTGCAAAGCTGGGAGTGATGGTCACACCATCAGAAACGATCGCCTTGGCCGTTACAAAGTCCTTATAGGCTTTGTTTACATCGGCGAGAATAAGTCGTCCTCCGCTACCGGTTACCGCTGCAGCAATAGCAGCGTTAAGTTCGGCTGTTCTTGTCAGAATGGCTGTGGTCTCAGTAGCAGTGAGTATATATTGGTCCGAAACAGGATAGCTGACACCATAGACTGCACTTGGGCTTCCGCCAAAGCAAGTGCCCAGTATCGCACCGGCGGCCAGGGGTACAAGGTCTGTTGATACGGCCTGACGAGCGCGTGCATAAGGAAGCAAGCCTGCATAAGGACCGGCCATATAAGGAGTCAGGTCAGTCAAAGATTCATCAGTCATGAGAACGCCGTTTTTGCCGGCAACATAGGTAAGCTTGCGCTTGTCGGCTTCTGCTTGTGTTATGATGGCATTGGTAACCATTCCTGCC
>DAOMZK010000078.1:0-8229 GCA_035438035.1 Cyclobacteriaceae bacterium
CGGTGGAAGAGGGGGATCAGATATTTATGTTTTTGAAAAAAAATCCACGGGCCAGTGGTCGCCTGCAGTTAACCTGGGAGCTTCTATAAATACAGAGTGGGATGAAGACAGTCCTTTCATCGACTACGATGGCAAGACGTTGTATTTTAGTTCGACAGGACACAATGCGATGGGCGGCCATGATATTTTCAGGACGCGTGACAGCTTGGGCAAATGGACACCACCTGAAAACCTGGGCTACCCGATTAATACACCCGGCCATGACAGTTATTTTATCAGCACACAGGATGGCAAAGGCGCATACTATTCTTCGGTCAGACCGGAGGGATTTGGAGCAGAAGATATTTATCATATAACGTTGCCGGAGGAATTTGTCCGCAAGCCTGATGTTCCGGCTGCGTTTACAGAAATAGTTGAACCCCTATCTTGCGTGGTTCATTTCAACTACGGATCATCCGATCTTGACGGAAGTCAAAAACAGCGGTTAAGAAAATTTGTAACCGAATTGCGCGAAAGGCAGAATTACCGAATTCAAATTGATGGTCATACCGACAACATTGGAATGGAGTCTTCCAACCAGGAGCTGTCCATGATGCGGGCAAAGTCTGTCAAGTCATTTCTGGAGTCCATGAACCTGCCATCCGACCTGCTTTTCATGCAAGGTTACGGCGCGGGTCGTCCAGTTTCGGGCAATGATCGGGAAAAAGCAGGCCGTGAATTGAACAGAAGGGTGGAGGTACGGGTTATTAGTAATTAATATTGTAAATCGCCATCCGATTGGAATCCAAAGTAGTTGTACCCTATAAAGAAGACCAGGCTGCCAAGAAACAGCAGGTGGCGCGGATGTTTGACAACATCAGTGCTCGGTATGATTTTCTCAACCATTTTTTGAGTTTGGGAATTGACAGGCTGTGGAGAAAGCGAGCCATTGCCTGCCTTCGCGAGCTTGAGCCCAAAACCATTCTGGATGTAGCCACCGGAACCGGGGATTTTGCCATTGAGGCACTGCGTCTTCGGCCGGAGAAGATTATCGGTGTGGATATCTCGGAGGGAATGCTGGAGGTGGGCAGAAAGAAGTTACAGCAGCGCGAGCTGGAGGGCATCATCGAACTGCGGTCCGGAGATTCAGAAAATCTTCCCTTCCAGGATAATTTTTTTGATGCGGTGATCGTTGCATTCGGCGTAAGGAATTTTGAAAACCTTGAACGTGGTTTGGGTGAGATGTTGCGTGTAGTGAGGCCCGGAGGGAAGGTAGTGATACTGGAATTCTCCAGGCCTTCAAAATTCCCGATGAAGCAGTTGTACAGCGTCTATTTTACCACCATCTTGCCGTTGATTGGCCGCTGGATTTCGCGTGATCAGGCAGCGTATCGCTACCTTCCCGAGTCTGTGCAAGCCTTTCCGGATGGAAATGACTTACTGAATGTCCTTTCCAAAACAGGATATAAAAATCCGCAATGCGATCCATTAACATTCGGAATAAGTTCACTCTACCAGGGTACCAAATAACACTGCTGCTTTTGCTCGTGTCGGGCATGGCAGACGCGCAGCATTTTAAATGGGCCAGGAGAAACAATCCTGAATTTGATAATCGAAAATTCTCCTACGGATTCGTGATCGGCCTGCACACGTCATCCTACCAGCTCAAGTATTCTGATCAGTTTGTTACACAGAATTTTGACACTGTACACTCTGTTCAAACTCCTTTTTCCCCGGGATTTTCCCTCGGCTTTCTCGTCAACTGGAGATTGAATGAAGTACTGGATTTGCGCCTCATGCCGAAAGCGGGCTTTTACGTAAACAAGATTATCTACTACTACACGGATAATTCAAGTAAGACCCAAACCATTGAAACCACGATGGTGGAATTTCCGCTTTTGTTAAAATATAAATCAATGCGAAGAGGAAATGTGCGCATGTATATGCTAGGAGGCATTACACCTTCCATTGAGGCATCGGGAAAAAATGATATTCAATCCAGTACAGCCAATCTTGGAATAAAAAGCAGGAACCTCACCATCGACACCGGCATTGGTTTTGATTTTTATTTTCCACTCTTCAAGCTTTCTCAGGAAATTCGTTTTTCCCATGGCCTGGTCAACATGCTGGGAGATGACCAAAGTGTATACAGCGCGCCCATCAAATATCTGAACACCAATACCATTTCGGTATATTTTATTTTTCAATAGCATGAATTCAAAAAGAATAGCACTCATTACCGGCGCCACCGCTGGAATCGGTGAAGCCACGGCCCGGTTATTGGCCAAAAATAATTTCAAACTGGTGCTTTGCGGGAGGAGGAAAGAACGGTTGGAAGAACTGCGACATGAACTTTCCAGGGAGACGCAGATATTTTGTCTTTCATTCGATGTCCGCGTAAACAAGGAAGTGCAACAATCTCTTCGATCCCTTCCTCCAGAATGGAAAGACATTGATGTTTTGGTCAACAGCGCAGGCGGAGCGCATGGACTTGACCCCCTCCAATCCGGCAACACGGATGATTGGGACGCCATGATTGACAGCAATGTGAAAGGATTGCTTTACGTTACCCGTGAAATACTGCCCGGCATGGTCGCCAGAAAAACAGGACATGTGATCAACATCGGATCAATAGCAGGCCGTGAAATTTATGGCAATGGAAACGTCTATTGCGCAAGCAAGTTTGCGGTGGATGCCATCACGCGGGGTATGCGAATTGATGTAAATGCTGCGGGTATAAAAGTAACGGCCATCAATCCCGGATTGGTTGAGACGGAATTCTCCCTGGTGCGCTTTAAAGGCGATTCAGACAAAGCTGCCGTACCTTACAAAGGCATCACGCCTTTGCGTGGAGCGGATGTGGCAGATCTGATTTTGTTTGCAGTAACCCGTCCCGCCAATGTTGTCGTGGCAGATATGGTTGTTTTTCCGGTCGCGCAAGCCAGCGTGACTGTGGTGAACAGGGGCTGATTTTTCTCTTTCAGCATCTGCAGGGCTTCCTTTCGGGATTTATTTGGTTATGTCAGGGCTTTTCCAAAACTTGAACTACCAATTCAATTCCAATGAAGCAGATACTCCGGAGTTTTTCCCTGATCATCAACTACAAGACTTTCATTATCACAGCCTTGTCGGTAATCTCCACTTATGCGTGCTTTGAACTGGGACTGACAGCCAAGTTTCCGGACATGCTCGTGGGTGTGGCCATTGTATTCCCGGTTGTATTTTCTATCGGTTCAGCTTACCAACGTAGAGAAACTGCATTACAACGGTGGGCCGACTTCAAAGGACATGCCATTGCCATTTACTATGCTACCCGTGACTGGACGGCTGACCACGATGCTGAATTGCCGGAAAGGACCCGGAACCTGATCATCGCTATGATGCAGGCATTGAAAGATCTCCTGAAACATGACCGGTCAGAGTGGACCGACAGAGAAACAGAATACTACCAGTATTTCTCACGGTTGTCTCTTATCACTATGGAATTACGCAATCATGGCGTACAGAGCGGAGAGATTTCAAGGGTAAGCCAGTACGTCAGCAAGATGATCGTGGCTTTCGATAACCTGAAAATTATTTTTCTCTACCGCACACCGATAACCTTGCGGGCTTACAGTAAGGTTTTTATTTACATTTTCCCGATTATCTACGGCCCGTACTTTGCGAGTACATTTCACGATTTCTCAGCTTCGCTGGAATATGTTATGCCCGTATTGTACAGTTTTATCCTGGTCAGCCTGGACAATATCCAGGATCACCTGGAAAATCCATTTGATCAGATTGGTGAAGACGATATTCAGATTGATGCTGACGAAACAGGTCGCCTGCTGATCTGATTACTTACAGCCTTCTGCGTATTTCACAGCCAGTTCAGAACCGAGGTCGACCGCTTTCTTGAAATCTTCGCACGCGCCGGCTTTATTACCAACCTTTTTCCTTGTGATGCCCCGGTTGTAGTAGGCGCTGGCATATTCAGGATCCAGTCCAATGGCGGTGTCGTAGTCTGCAAGTGCTTCTGTTGATTTTCCACCATCATCAAGGGCATCCCCCCGGAGTACATAGACCCTGGGATTTTTTGGATCCATCTCTACCGCTTTGGAATAGTCAGCAATAGCCTTTTCAAAATTCTCGCCATAATAGTAGGCATCACCACGGTCGATGTAGTAGGATTCACTGGTGGGCTTCAGTGCAATCGCCTTGGTGTAATATTCAACCGCTTTATCATAAGTCTTTTGCTCGTAATACACTTCACCCAGACCGAAATAGGTACTTGCGTTCTTGTCATTCATAGGCAAAGATTTTTCAAAATCTGCTTTGGAATTGACGAGATCGCCCATGGCGAGATAAGTCAGGCCGCGGTAAACATAGGCGCTGTCGTAGTCTGCGCGTAATTCAATAGCCTTCGTATAATCTTTGAGGGCTTCATCGTAGTTCTCCAACATGCGAAAGGCATCTCCGCGATTGAAATAGACAATGGGTTCTAAATCTTTGTCGGAAGAAAGCGAAACCACTTTATTGTAATCAGCCAGTGTGCCTTCATAGTCACCGGCATCAAATTTTGCGTTGCCGCGATTAAAATAAGCATCGATGTTTTTGTCATTCAATAATATCGACGAATCGAACTTGGTAATGGCCTTTTCATAATCATTGGCATTCAGAAAGGCAATGCCCTGCTTATACAGTTCATCGGATTTATTGGTGCAAGAGAAAATTCCAAACGAGACAATGGCGAAAAGAATGAGTTTTTTCATCGGGGTTTAGGTTATGGGATTTCAAATTTATGTTTTTTAGCCACAAAGTCACAAAGTAGTAAAAAGGAATTACGAAAAATTCAAGGCTTAGCATGCAAATAATTGTTAGAAAAACAAGGGTATCATTGAACTCGTTATTTTAACATATTTGACCATGTTAAAATTTGAAAAATTAACTGATGAAGAAGAGTCAATTGGGAAAGCAATTGTGAATTCTGCATACAAAATTCACTCAGCCATGGGTTCTGGATTATTGGAAAAGATCTATGAAGTTTGCAGGGCTCATGAGCTTGGAAATTTGGGATTAGATGTAGTACGACAGCTTCAGATTCCAATTAGATATGACGACATTTTATTTGACGAAGGTCTTTGATTGGATCCTTGTGGGGAAAAAATAATTGTGGAAATTAAAGCAGTAGATGAGATGTATCCAATCTGGATGGCTCAAAATATTGAGTCACCTTAAATTGACGTTTGCGATTAGGTCACCTCATTAATTTCAACGTTCCTATTATCAAATGGGGATTAAAAAGAGTTGTTCTTTGATTCCCTTGAAATTTACAACTTAGTGACTTTGTGTCCTCGTGGCAAATACCATTAGCTTTTAGGAGCCCTAACACTTATCCCCAATTCTTTCAATTGTTCCTCAGAAATGGTGGATGGTGTATCGATCATCATATCGCGGCCGGCATTGTTTTTCGGAAAGGCAATAAAATCCCGTATGGAATCGGCACCACCGAAAAGAGAACACAACCGGTCAAATCCAAATGCAATGCCACCATGTGGCGGAGCACCATATTCAAATGCATCCATGAGGAATCCAAACTGCTTCCTGGCTTCTTCATCGGAGAATCCAAGCTTGCGGAACATCAATTGTTGTGTGGCACGATCGTGAATACGAATGGAACCGCCACCCACTTCGCTGCCGTTGATGACCATGTCGTATGCATTCGCACGTACTTTACCGGGGTCGCTGTCGAGCAGCGGTAAATCTTCCCGCTTGGGTGATGTGAAGGGGTGGTGCATGGCGTTGTACTTCTTTAGTTCCTCATCCCATTCCAAAAGAGGGAAGTCCATAACCCACAGTGCAGAAAACTTGTCCTTGTCGCGCAGACCCAGTTGATTGCCCATCTGCAATCGCAGTTCTCCCAGTGCTTTGCGGATCTTGTCACCCTCTCCTGACATCACCAGCATCAGGTCGCCGGGCTGAGCATGAAATGCACCTGCCCATTTTTTCAATTCTTCTTCATTATAAAATTTATCAACAGAAGATTTCAAAACTCCACCACTTTCATAACGTGCCCATACCAAACCTTTAGCACCAATCTGCGGACGCTTGACATACTCAGTCAGTTCGTCAAGTTGTTTGCGTGTATAGCCCGCACATCCGGGTGCACAAATTCCTACGGTCAATTCAGCCTGATCAAAAACCTGGAAGCCTTTTCCCTTTACCACATCATTCAGTTCGACGAACTTCATTTCAAATCGTGTGTCGGGTTTATCGGAACCATAATACTTCATGGCGTCGGCATATGTCATGTGCGGTACGCCTGGCATATCAATTCCTTTGACTGATTTGAACAGGTGACGGACAAGACCTTCAAAAGTTTTCAGCACATCTTCCTGTGTAACGAATGCCATTTCACAATCGATCTGCGTAAACTCGGGTTGTCGGTCAGCGCGCAGGTCTTCATCGCGAAAGCATTTTACAATCTGGTAGTAGCGATCAAAGCCGGAAACCATCAGCAATTGCTTAAAGGTTTGGGGAGACTGTGGCAACGCATAAAATTCGCCGTTGTTCATCCTTGACGGAACAACAAAGTCGCGCGCACCTTCCGGTGTGGACTTGATCAACACGGGTGTCTCCACTTCAATGAAATTGAGACTGTCGAGATAGATTCTCGTTTGCTGGGCCATCTTGTGGCGCAGTTGCAGGTTTTCACGGATGCTGGTTCTCCTGAGGTCGAGGTAGCGATACTTCATTCGAAGATCGTCACCGCCATCCGTTTGTTCTTCGATGGTAAAGGGTGGTGTTTTGGAGGCATTCAGCACTTCAATGGCTTCTACTTTTATTTCAATTTCCCCGGTGGGGATTTTGTCATTTTTAGATAGACGTTCAGCGACTAAGCCTGTAATTTTTACGACGTATTCCCGTCCCAGATTACGGGCAGACTGGAGCAGGGCTGCGTCTGTTTTGCCTTCTTCAAGAAACAACTGGGTAATGCCATAGCGGTCGCGTAAATCAATCCACAGGAGACTGCCTTTATCGCGCAGGCGCTGCACCCATCCCGTTAGGGTTACCGTCTTGTTAACGTCGCTGAGGCGCAGTTCACCGCATGTATGTGTCCGAAGCATCTTGAATTTGATTAATTTTGGGCGCGCAAGTTAATAAACCTGACCCTTAATCGTTACACTTCAAACAGGAATAATGAAAAGCTTATCCCTCATTCTATTGGTGCTTTTGACCGCCCTTATTCCTTCCAAACTGGTGAAAACCAAAGTGTCGGATGGCATCACGGTGGCTTTACCCCCCGAACTTTTACCCATGACACCCGAAGATATCGCCCAGCGGTTCCCATCGGTCAGGGCGCCGCTTGGTGCTTACAGTGACCAGGAAAGAGTAGTGGACTTTAGTGTAAACATTTCAGCTACTAAATGGCCGGATGGTAATGTGGCAATGGCCAAGGATTTTTTTAAAACGAGTCTCTATAATCTTTATGACCGGGTTGAATTGATCAGCGAAGGGACACAGCTCCTGCATAAAAAGGAGTTCATCTATTTTGAGTTTCAATCCAGGACCAGCGGTGATCGCCGGAAGCAGGGTTTTCAGGATCCTATATTGTTATACACATACATCCAGTACCTCGTAGAACCCAGGCGCACCCTGGTATTCACCTTTACTTGTCCTACCGACCGCAGGGAAGACTGGGAGGCATCGGCGGAGCAGGCCCTAAGGCTCCTCGAGTTGGGTTGCGACCTCGGCCAAGGCTACCACCTCGCCCGCCCGCTCGATGCCGACGCGGTTCACGCCGAGATCGTCGCGAACGTGGCGGAAGGGCGCGATCGAGGCACTGGCGGCAATCGGGTGGGTCGCTGAACTGGTGTTGACCCCCTGAACGGTGGTTATCTGTCCCGGATTCGCACGAATCGCGACGAAATGCGCCGGGAGGGTCGATGTTGAAGAACGAGGACTCAGCCGCGCTCGCCGGCGAGCTCGCGGAGCTCAAGGTGATGCTCGAGCACCTCCAGTCGGCCGTCGCCGTAGCGGTTCAGAGAAGTGCCCCGGTCGGCTGCTCCGAGGTCGATGAAGCGTCGCGCATCATCTCGATGGCCAACCGGACCGCGGAGGCGGCGATCGCCGAGGCTCGCGTGGAGGCCGCCGCCATCGTCGAGGCTGCAGAGGCGCGGAGTCGCGAGCTCGTCAGGGCAGCGGAAGAAGCAGCCCTCGGCGAGGTCGAGGCTGAGCTCGAAGCCGTCGCGTGCCAGGGCGACCGCAGGC
>DAOMZK010000079.1:0-8200 GCA_035438035.1 Cyclobacteriaceae bacterium
GATTCGTGGCAATGAAAAAATAAATGCCCCGATTACAGAAGGTCATAAGTCAACGTTACGGCCGCAATTGGGTAACATTGAATTCCGTGTCGGACGGACGTTGAATTGTGATCCGGCAAACGGAAGGATACTCAATGATAAGGAGGCTGAGGCGTTATGGGGAAGGGAGTATGAGAAGGGGTGGGAAGTTAAAGTTTAGTGAAGAGTGAAGAAGAGAGAGATAACCTGGAAATATGTTCTTAGTGTCTTTGTGTCACTGTCTGCCGACAGGCAGGTTCGTGGCTAAAAAATAAATTGTAACGATTTCATCATAAACAGAAAAAAAATGAAAAAGACTTTGCGAGGCTTTATTATTAGAATGTGTTTAGTTCTTGTAGCCGGACAGGCTTACGCTCAAACACCTCCATTTGGCAAGACCCTGAAAGAAACGCCGGGCGTCGTTTCCTACACCTTTCGCAATAGCTTTAAAATTGATGTTGCCAAAACACTGGATTCAGTCAAGCGATTTGGATTCACCAACATTGAGTTCTCAAACTTGTTTGGAAAAACAGCCCCTGAGTTGAGAAAACTCCTTGATGAACGGGGTATGCGTTGTACTTCCTTCGGAACAAGCTACGATGAACTCATGAACAGCACGAAGCAGATTGCAGAGAATGCCAAAGCATTGGGTGCAAGCTATGTGCGGGTCGCCTGGATTCCCCACGATATTAAAGTCCCTTTTACCATTGAGAACATGCAAAAAGCCATTGATGACTTTAACCGGGTTGGGAAGATTTTGAAGGAAGAATATGGATTAACTTTTTGCTATCACAATCATGGCTACGAATTCCAGGCTTACAAGGATGGAACACTGTACGACTACATGATGGCGAATACCAAGCCCGAATATGTGAGCTTTGAAATGGATATCCTCTGGGTTTTTCATCCCGGAAAAGATCCGGTTGAGTTGCTGAAAAAATATGGCAACCGTTACCGACTCATGCACGTCAAGGATTTGAAGAAAGGTGTGATCGGGGATTTTTCAGGGATTACACCAGTGGATAATGATGTAGCGCTGGGCACCGGACAGATCGATGTGGCTGAAGTGATCAAGGCTGCTAAGAAGTCGTCCATTCAATATTTTTATATCGAGGACGAAAGCAGTCACGTGAATGCCCAGGTTCCGGTCAGTCTTGCGTTCTTGAAAAGTCTATAGCGTTTTTTCTTCCCGTAATGGCGGGATGGGTGTTTACCAAAGACGGTAACCGCCTACAAAAACCAGCGCGATATTTTTATCGTCAAGCTTGCCGGAATAGTAGGCCTTGATTTCTGCTCCAAGGAGAAAGCGGTCATTCACCGGCCTCCTGTAGCCGAAGGCGGCTGAAAAGTCGCCGAGCGAAAGTACTGAGGCATCGTAGTCACCCAGCTTGGAAGTGCTGACATTGTTCATTAAAAAGGCCTGTCCCAAACTGAACGTTCCATAACAATATTTAAAAAATTTCATCGATACGATCAATTGAATCGGTATGGCAGCGTTGACGATATGAACGGTTCCGGTGGCTGAGCTTTCACCATTCAATGAATATAACCGGTTGTAGCCGGTCTCGAATCCAAGACTCAAAAAGTATTGCGGTTCCCACATCAACCTGGCGGAGAATGTATAGTTGAGTTCGTTCACTTTATTTTGTCCGGCAACCAGGTTGTTGAAATAATAATTCGGTCCAATCCCTGCATAAATCGCCCACCGATGCACCTTGGTCCCGGATGTTCCTTCAGTCTGGGCAAAAAGTGAAAATGCACAGCACCACAATATCAATCCAGCTGCCATCCTGGCTGCAGTTTTATTTTTGCCGGATAAAATCAAGTGGTTCATTTGGTGGTATAGAATTCGTAAATGATATAAGCCGGGTAGTCGGTAATAAAGCCGTCAAAGTTCCCGTTTTGCAGATAGTTTGAAATGATGGCCTTGGAATTCAATGTCCAGCTAATCACTTTTATCCCCTTGTCATGCGCACGCTGAACGTCCTCCAGCAAGAGACCCATAGTGTAACGGGGACCGAAATATTGACTGCCGGTGGCAATGGCTTTGTCGAGCGTCTCTTCTGCCAGCGTCGGAAGCGAAGCTGAGTAGCTGTAGGCAGGATTCCCACCTTTGTACGTCGGTTGTTTATTTAATTCATCTATAACAGATGAGGCCGGGAGTCCTGCAAAAATCTGTACAGGCCCGCGACCCGGAGTTGCAGCGGCACGCGCATAAGCATTGCGAACAACGGGCTCGAGGTATTTGAATACATCTTCGTTTCCTTTCATGTCAAGCCATACATATTTTAAAGTTGTTGAATCAACGAATGTATTCAACGCCTGTTCAACCGAGGGAACCCGCTGTCCATCGAGTAGTTTTACATAATTTGAAATGAAAGAAAAACCATATTGGTCCCAATATCCAAACAGCGGTCCTTTCTGTGTCAACCGTATGTTGATAGTGGGGTCGTGAATCAGAATCGGAACATTGTCTTTCGTCATTCGCACGTCCAGTTCAAGACCGTTGACGCCATAATCTCCGCCATACAATATCACATCATGTGAGTTCTCCATGAAAGGAGGATCGGAGTAGGTCTGCACACCGTGGTGAGCGAATATCATGATGGGATTATTCTTTGCGTAGGTACTAAAGTCTTTTTCGTATTGGAGTGTAGCCAGTTTGCCGTTAAAGGTTCCCTGGAGTTTCATATTGGCCACCACACCGGCGAGTAGTCCGGCGGCACCGTCCGCGGCTGAAATGGAAAATTGAATGTTGCCCTGGCTTTTGGATTCTGAGTATCGCCAGAATCCTGAAAACTGGATTGAGCCATCCGAGGCTTTGTAACCATATTTGAGGATAATGAAAATCCCGTTCGAATTGCTGAAGAAAGACACTTTATACTTGGAAACCTTGCATACGAATCGCGAGCCGAGATCTTCACTGCCACTGCTGAGTTTATAAATTCCTTCCATGGCATTTATAGTAGCGCCGCCGGTGAAGGGGAGTGCTGTAGTACCGGCGAGATTGGTGTCGTTGGCTACCGGCGGTGCCGTCAACTCACTGATGGTGCATCCAAAGAGAGAAAGGAGAATAAGGAGAAAAAAAATATGAGGGGTCTTCATTGATCAGTTCAATTAAAATTCCAGCCCAATTGAAATTCCGGCATAAAATACCTGTACTGACTTACCGGAAGGGCAGGCCAGGCAATAATATGATAGCGCAGATAATTCAACTTGAATCCGAGAGACATCACGCGTTTCTTGGTAAGGCGCTGCTCAAAGCTCGTTAAGATGCTGTATCCATTGGTGAAAGGATCTTGGGAGGAAATTGTATTCCCGGCTTCGCTGATATTGATACTCGACGTGATGTAGAGATCGCCGCGTACCGTCACCGCTGTTTTTCCAAAATTATAACCGAAGGTCACCGAAGGTTGTTGCTCCCATCCCGTTAAGACCGTATTGAATCCGAATTGCCGCAACACACCATAGTTATAGGCAACCTGGTAGCCGGCACCAAAATGATATTTGCCAGAAACATAATTCCAGAACGGTCCAGCGTTGATGCGGTTGGAGATGATAAGGGATGAAAGACCACCCTGAAGATTAAAACCTTTGGGCAGTGAATACTTTCCTGTGTAATTAAACATGGGAGCCACCACAGCATCAAGTGTCCAGTCTTTCGGAGGAGCTACATACAGGAGGTAGATGGCGTGCGTGTATTTTTTTACCTGAGTCCGCTGAGGCAAAAGAAAACTTCCGGTCCTGATGTCAAAATTGGCATCATCACTGCTAGAAGCATGATCCTGACCCAAAATCGAAGAGGTGGCAGTAATTACAATTAGCAGGAGCAGAAATCCGGATTTAAAAAATGATCTCATTCTGGCCGGTTCAAACAATGCGATAGTGATAATTTAGTCAAAGGTAGTTAAAATTCGGTGGCTCTAAGCCTTTGCCAGGTACAAAAAATAAGCCTGCAGGTTTACCGTCGAACCTGCAGGCTGATAATAATTGGAGTTCTAATTCGCGCCTTGCTTCTCCAGCCTTTCTACATCATTGTTTACAGAGAGAATCAGGAGGCAACTGGCGGTACAAAATACCGGGCTGGTAATGCAATGGTGGCCGCTCCAGCTTCCGTCATCATTCTGAATATTCAGCAGGCGGGCGCCCATATTGTCGTACCATTTTTTCCAGGCATTGTCCTTACCGATGATCATACTTTCGCCGGTTTGCAGATAGCTCATGAACTCTTCGCCGCCATTGCTGCCAAAGCCGTCCATCACATCTTCATTTTGCGCTTTCACCTTGGCTGACTGGTACACTTCATACGCAGTTGAGTATTTGATCGCCTCATCTTTGCCAAAGCCTATCTTCTCCAGATTTTGAGCACTGGGTGCTGCGTTTGGAGCCAGCCTTCCATGCTCGATGGCATTCTGGATCGCTTCTTCTACTTTTCTTGCTTCTTTTGCGCTCGCTCTTGCTGATCCCGTTACGGAATAGAGCATGACGCCGGCGCCGAGTTCAGTTTTGACATCACCTGTTTTTGAGTTGTAATTGTTTTTCTGGAATTCCCGGGCCTTGCTCAGCACACGGTCATCGACTTTGGTGCCATTGGCTTGTGCAGCCTCTAATGCATTGGTGGCAAAAGATGACTGCAGCACACCAGCCCAGCCGGAGCTGGCAAAACTACCGTTGTCTTCCTGCGCTTTTTGGATCTTGCCAACGCAGATATCATTGGCTTTCTTAACCCTTGCTTTGAGTTGACTGTCGTGGTCGAGGTGTCCGTCGAGGAGGTTGGAAAAAAATTGAGATGCAAGGACCACATCGATGTTGCCGCCCAGTTTAACCTGGATTTGAGTACCGGTCTGATCACCGATATTAAGATTTTGTGCGGGCGACTTCTCCACTACATTGAGGAGATACTGCAGTGCGTTGTACAATGCCCGTGCATTTTCTCCTGTGGTAAGCGTACTGTTACTTCTCAGGATGGCCATGGCGACCATCGCAGTGGTCGCAGGGTCGGCGGGTACAGCGTGAGGATCCATGACATCCTGCCGGTTGTGCGATCCTGCGCCCCATCCTCCATTTCTGTTTTGTGCTTTCATGATCCACGCCAATCCCTGGTGTATGGACGATACCACATTTTCAGGCGCCAGCATTTCTGCTTCAGGGTCAGCGGAAAACTCTTCGCCCATGAGGGTGCTGAATACACATCCTTTCGGGATAGAGCGGTACGTGGTGCGGTAATGTTTGTGCTTGGCTTCTTTGGTGAGGGTGAAAGAAAGAAACACCGGTAGGCTGAGGGCAAATACTGCCGCCAGCACTGCTTTCCATGTTTTCATAACAGTTGGGTTTTGTTTTACTACAGGATGCAGTCAGAAGCGGGATTCCATACAGGAATCAAATATTTTTTTGAATTGCCCCTTTAAAAATGATCAGGAAAACCAGACAACCAGTTTATGGGGCTCTGCGGTATATTTATAGGGTATTTAAATGAACAAAAATGGAGCAGTTAATAAACCTCATTCCGATGAATCAACAGACGGTAATTACAAAAAGAGTCAATATCCTTCTGACTGAAGATGAAGTATTGATTCGTCAGGGCATGCGGTCCCTGCTTGAGAAAGAAGATTTTGTCCGCGAAATATTTGAGGCAGGAGATGAGTCGGAGATGCATCAGCAACTGAAAGCGCACGCGATCGACATCATTCTCATGGATATTAAATTGCCGGGGAAAAGGGGACCTGAAATTTTGAATGACCTGATACGGTATGAAGATCATCCCAAGGTGATTGTAGTTACGGGGTTGGAAGGAACAGAGCTTATCATCAACCTGTTGAAACTTGGTGTGAATGGTGTGCTTTTTAAACTGGATGGATATGATGAAATACTGAAAGCCATTCGCGAAGTAATTTCAACCGGTTATTATTTTCAGGAAAAAATCAGTCGGATTATTCAGGCGAATGCTCACCGGTGGGATCAAATGCCTACTGTATTGCTCAGTTACCAGGAGATTGAATTGTTAAAAGGGATTGCGAGCGGTTTGACAACGAAAGAAATGTCCATTCAGCTAAAGATGACGGAGGCCACCACGGAGACGTACCGTACCAGGTTGATCAAGAAACTCAGTGTACCGAATTCAGCGGGTTTGTTGGCTTATGCCTATCGCAATGGAATTTTATAGAAATCAGATGGGTAAATGTTATTCTGGAACGGATGGGTCCAGGCGGTATTTTACTTTGGCGAGCAGGCCTTTCTTTCCTTTGAGATATTGAATTTTAGCACCGATGGCAGTTGATCTCATCCGAAGCGTGTTGTATTTCTTGCGAAGTTCAGAGATGAATTCATCGATTCTGGAAAATCCTGTTCCGTCGTCTTCGACTTCAATGACAAGGTACTGGGGCTCCCAGAATATTCTTACCCAGATGTGCCAGGCTGCCGAGTGTTTGATGGCGTTGTGAATCAATTCCTGGATAATCCGGTAGAAGTAGATTTCTGCAGAATGGGGCAGTTCTTTTTCAGGACCAACGGATTCAAAGTGGATGGTGCCGCCACCGGGCCGTTCGAGATTGTGACAGAGTAAGTCAATTCGTTTCTGAAAGGAGTCTCCTTCGATTTGGATGGGCATAAGCCTTCTCGAAATTCTACGGACCGCATTGACCACTTCCAGAAAGTCGGTGTTCATGCTCATGATGATAGACTGCGTTTCGACAGCGTCAGATTTGGAACGGTCGAGCCGGTCGAGGTAGAGGCGGAAGACCGAGAGCTTTTGGATGAGATCATCATGGAGTTCAGCGCCGATTTCGGTGAGGATGTGTTCGCAGAGTTCCATGGACTGACGGGAGATTTCTTCATCCAGGGTGGCCGGTTGGCTGGGGTGGGGTGTCATAGTCTTGAATTATTTACTTAAATTAAGATAGCAGAGGAAACGGGATAACAGCAATTGAACCTCTAAAAATTTTCCTGATTATTCTGCAATTCGACCTCAAACAAAATAGATTGTGCTATGAGATACTGCCTTACAATCCTGCTGATTCTTGAAATAGCCACCGGGCTATCCCAAAATAAACCAGAGACTGCTTTTGGATCTGTAAAGAGCCGCACTTTGGATTCTTTGGAAGCCGAATTAAAAACAGTAAGTCAGGAAAAGCGATTTAAGGTCTTGCTTTCGCTTTTCAGAGAATACCTTACTTTGAACCAGGATAAAGCTCAACAGTATATAGGCGAGGCGCTTGTTCAGGCAAAGATTGACAATGACAGCTTAGAGATGGTAATCGCTTATAGTGGGACTGCTTATTTATTAAAAAGCGAGGGTAGGTTGGAAGCAGCTATCGAATTGTTTACTGATGCACTTGAAATCTCCAAAAGAAATTACTTCAAGAATCAGATAAAGTATATGTTGAATAATTTAGCAACAAGTTATGCTGTATCTTCTGCGTACGACAAGGCTCTATTTTATCATTTTGAATCACTAAAGCTTCGTGAGCGCGATGGAGATGCAATTGGCATTTCAGTAACTTTAAATAATATAGGATCAATTTACGACTTGCTACAAGATTATAAGAATGCTTTATCGTTTTATCAGCGAAGTTATGAAACAAAGATAAAAAATAATGTCGAGTACGATTTAGAGTTAACACTCTTAAATATTGCAATGGTTCACAATAAACTAAATGAATTCAAAGAAGCTGAAAATAAGTTAAACGAGATTAAATCAAAATGTGAAAGCAAAGTGTGTCCTACTAACATTTTAATATCAACAAGCAATGCTTTTGGAGAAATTCTACTAAATCAAAAAAAGTATGCTGAAGCTCAGGAATATTTTATTGGATCATTAAGGTTGATAAATCAAAATCCAAGTACGATATATTCTTCTTGGGAGGGTAAGGGGGAACATTTATCAAACACATTATACTGGCTTGGGTTTGTTCAATTGAGTCAAAATAACTTTAAGGCCGCTATAAGTTATTTAATGACGAGTCTAAGGACTGCTGAAGAATTTGGTATCCAAGATACTATGATGAAGAGCTACTTGTTGGTTTCAGAAGCCTTCGCTTCATTGAATAATTTTAAGCTCGCATATGAATATCAGAATA
The DNA here is from genome assembly GCA_035438035.1 of Cyclobacteriaceae bacterium. Classification (GTDB taxonomy): domain Bacteria; phylum Bacteroidota; class Bacteroidia; order Cytophagales; family Cyclobacteriaceae; genus ELB16-189. Next base: position 8,094 of record DAOMZK010000079.1, read on the forward strand.
AGTATGTTCAATTAAACTCAGAATTACTCAGTGGGAAAGTTTTAAGTAGGATTACAGAACTTAGAACGAGCTTTGATCAAAGAGAGAATCTTTCAATGATTGCCGCT
>DAOMZK010000080.1:0-8150 GCA_035438035.1 Cyclobacteriaceae bacterium
AGATATCTTCAAGGGACTTTTTATTGGGATCGATCATAGCCACACGAAGGGATTCTACAGCCGCTGCCACATCTTTTTCATCTTTGGTTTGCGCGAATAACGTGCTGCTGAAGCTGAGTGCACCGATTAACAGGAAAACGATATTTCTTTTCATGGTTGAAATTTTAAGGTTATTTAAAGTTAACCATTTGGGATTCCCGACCAAAAAAGAAAGGCTGTCGTTTGATGACAGCCTTTCTTCGTAGGATGGAAGGGATTATCCCTTTACGACCTGTGCGTTGATCAGGAGCTTTACTTCATCGCTGACCACTACTCCGCCAGCTTCGGTCACTGCATTCCAGCTTAAACCAAACTCTTTACGGCTGATCTTACCAGTAATTTCAAAACCGGCTTTTGTATTGCCATACGGATCTTTCACGATACCGCCGAATTCAACATCCAGTTTCACGGCTCTGGCAAGGTCGCGGATGGTCAGATCTCCTGTGAGCTGATATTTTTCTTCCGTGATTTTCTTTAATGTACCGTTGGTAAAATTGATGGCAGGATATTGTGCTGCAGCAAAGAAATCTTCAGATTTCAGGTGGCCGTCGCGATCGGCCTGGTTGGTGTCAATGCTGTTGACATCAATGGAGAAATTGACTTCTGCGTTGTCAAAATCTTCCGACTCTGCTATCACCGTTCCATTGAATTTTTTGAAGAACCCGGTAACAGTTGAAATGACCAGGTGCTTTACTTTAAAAGATACATGGGTATGGGTTGCATCAATGCCCCATTTTGTCTGTGTTAATACTGCGGTTGCCATATGATTTTTGTTTTGGTTATTATTTTTTTGTCTTCTTGACGATACAAAAGTAGGGGCAACCGTCCCGGAAGTCCCTTGAACTGGATTAAGAAGGGGCAGGAATTATCTTGAACTAGATTAAGTCCTTAGTTAGTTGTATGCTGCTGAGCGAGGGCATGTGAAATGGCCAGCCTGTTGGGCGATTAGACGGGGCGCGACTCGCTGTCCCGAAAGCTATCGGGATCTTTTTCTTTTGGTTACTTTTCTTTTGGACAAGCATGCATCAAGGTAGTGGTCATGTAGAAATGACCTATTTCCCTGATATTTTCCGCCTGATTTTACTGAGGAACTCGGGAGTAATGCCGAGGTAGGATGCGATGTATTTCAGGGGAACATATTGTTCCAGTGTAGGATACTTTTTACGAAACCGGATATAGCGTTCTTCAGCCGTAACCGTACCCGCCAGGATGATCCTTTTCTGGTGAGTAACCAGTGAATTCTGGAAAAGGATGCGGAAGAATTTTTCAAAGTGGGGATACTTTTCCAGTAGTTGATCCATGCCCATTTTGGGAATCAGCCATACCTCACTGTCAGTAAGTGCACGGGTGGAATAGGTTGCGGGTACCTGTTCGGTAAAGCTTTGCAAATCACCGGTCCACCATCCGCTTGTAGAGAATTGAATCACGTGATCATCACCGTCTTTGTCTGTATAGTAGGTCATCAGGCAGCCGCTATTGACATAAATGAAATACCGGGTCGTCTCGCCGCTTTTTTCTGCGAATTCACCCTGCTTGACAGACAATGGGAGCAGGATGGAAGCAAAATATTCCGACTCTTCAGCGGAAGGTTTGATGTGTTTTCGAATGGAAGCAAGAATACTGTTGGTGTTCATCGGAATTTTGTCATTCAAAAATACTCATGACTCAATGTATGGATGAAAGCGTTACATGAATTTTGTGAAATAAGTTCCGCGGACGGCTAATCTTCCGGAATTTCAGATACCCATTTCTTTGCTTTATCCCATGATGTGTGAAGAATGGGTCGGGGTGTGTAATTCAATTTCTTTTTCTCCGTCATTATCCCGGCGGCCCTGTCCTTTCCATTGGGATGTGTGCTGATCCAAACCAGTTCGGCGGGCACTTTGCTTTTATTCGAAAAGCGGAAAAGAAAATTGGCAAGATTTTCAGGATCAATATCAGCTTTGGCCATGGCCTGCATTGCAAATTCATCCGCTTCACTTTCGTGCGTCCGGCTGAAGGCACTGGACGAAAGCATCTGGGTCATTTGACGGACTATTTCAAAATGATTCCCTCCATCCATCAAGGCAATAAGCATGGACAGCCCAACTTCTTTCCCCAGTTTTTTCATCACATGATTTTTTTCCATGTGTCCGATTTCATGGGCCATGACACCTGCCAGCTCCTCTGGGTTGTTGGTCTGGCTGATGAGCCCGGTATAAATCACCATATGCCGGTCGGGCAGGGCAAAGGCATTGATGTCTGAATTGAGGATCAAATGTACCCGTATGGAATCATACTCGATTGCGTTCGCGGTACAGATCCGCCGACCGATGGAATCAATCAAGGCGACAATGGAATCGGATTGAAGTTCCTTATCTCTATTTTGAAGGGCATCCAGAATGAGTTCACTCAGTTTTCGCTCACTCTTCCTGCTGAATTGCTCCAGTTCGTCCGCATCCACGTATTTGATCTGGCTGAGACCGTACCACATGCCAAGGAAAAGCACCACCAGCACTAAAAATTGAAATACAATCTTTTTCATTGCCGGTCAGGATTTACACAATGCATTGGTGAGGGGGCCGATAAACCAAAAAACGATGTGATTTCCTTTCCGGGTTTTTATTGCCGCGTAGATGTTGGCAAAAAAATCAACCAGGTTAAAGAAAACGATTGTGATGATATAAGCGATATAGGAATTGCTCACCGTATTGTCTCCAAAAATAATGGTCATCGTCCAGGAAAACCCGATACTGTTCACGCCAACTATTAATATCTGTGAAAGCAGGGCCTGCAGGCAATGCCAGCGGACGAAATATGTACTCGAACGATTATTAAAATAGAAAATGGTTGTGGCGATGAGATTGACAATGGGCAGAGGTAATCCTACAATCACCGCAATGGTGGACATCAGGTAGCTGTTGGAAGCCCTTTCGTTCTCAAAATCATTTGTATGGTAAGAAAAAGTATGCGCGGACATCAGATCATTTTGATGATACTCCAATACCAATTTAGCAGCATGACCAGCAAACAAGGAATAAAAACAATTTTCCTGCGGAGCAGTTGTTCGCCATAGGTAAATGTTCTGTAAAAACTGGAACCATTTCTTAATCTGTCCGCGATAAGCCAGCAGGGCAGTACACACAATGTCAGCCCGGCCAGGTAGCCCAGCGGATTGAGCATGAATGCCTTTGCAAATTCTCCTTGTAGAATCCAGAGCAAGGAACTCGTTGTTCCGCAAGAAGGACAAGGAATGCCCGTTGCCCATTTGAAGAGACAAAGGGTTGTATCCGGCGTATGTGGAATCAGCCGTTCAATGAACAGCCAACTCAGCCCGGCAATAGTCAGCGAGCCGATTGTTCGATAAAGTCTGATTTGTGGACTCAAGAGTTCAGCGCGACAGAATTGTTGATGATCTCCAGGTTTACTTCCCGTGCTCTTCCCATGACGATGAAGTAGTCGACGATTGTCCAGATCATAAAACCACCGCAAGTGAGCAGTTTGGCGACGGCCAGACCGGTATCTCCCAGCATAAACCGGTCTATGGCGAATGGCCCGGCTAACAGCGATACAATTAATATCGTGGTAGGATCTTTCAGATTGAGTGTCCGCAGCAGCACAAATTTCGAATCATCGAGTTTCAGCAGTTTTTCCCTGATCATGGGAATCTGGTGCCCTTCAAAGAACCGGGCATTGGTCATGATAAACATATCTACTTTAGATGAATCCATAATGGGTGGTTTAATACTTGAATTCAATATAGGGAATAATAATTCTTTGTCTGAGAATTAATTTATCAGTCTCAATATGTGGATGGAGCCGGATTTCTTATTTGATTCATCAGATCTGAAGATGAGCATTATCTTTACTGCATGAACCTGAAGGAATTCAAGAAGATTTCCAATGACAAAGCTGCTGAGAATAAAAAATTTCTTTCCGGACTGAAGAAAAAAGACGGTCGTAAGCTGGATGGTGCTTTCCATACACTTCATGAGGAAGTTTTTGAAGAAATCAATTGCCTGGAGTGTGCCAACTGCTGTAAGACCACCAGTCCTATATTTTACCCCACTGACATTGATCGGTTAGCCAGGTCGATGCGCATGAAACCGGGTGGCTTTATTGAAAAATTTCTCCGCATTGATGAGGATCATGACTATGTTCTAAAATCTTCTCCTTGTCCTTTTTTGGGAACCGATAATTATTGTTCAGTCTATGACAACCGCCCGAAAGCCTGCCGTGAATATCCCCACACCGACAGGAAGAAAATGATCCAGGTGCTGGACCTTGCACAGAAAAATACGATGGTTTGCCCAGCGGTTCTTGAAATTGTTGAACGACTTAAACAAATTAAGCTCTGATTTTATTTACTTTGATAAAGATTAAATATGAATCTTGATCTTTCCACTATGAAAAAACTATTCCTTCTCCTGTTCATCTTCAGTTTTCATTTGGCTGGTGCTCAACTGCGACTGCCATCACTGTTTGGCGACCACATGGTATTCCAACAGCAGTCTGATGCACCCATCTGGGGATGGGCCAGTCCGGGTGAGAAAATTTTCATTAAACCCAGTTGGTCTCCAGACACCGTCAAGACGCAAGCAGCGAATACCGGGAAGTGGATGGCAAAAGTCAAGACACCGGCAGCGGGCGGACCATTCCAGGTGTGGATCAAAGCGAGAGACATTGTTACACTGAACGATGTTATGATAGGCGAGGTCTGGATTTGTTCCGGACAGTCGAATATGGAATGGAGTGTAAACAATGGATCAGCCGATGCGAAAGAGGATATGCCGAAAGCGAATTTCCCAGGGATAAGACTCTTTCATGTGAATAGATCGGGTGCGGCATTGCCTCAGGAGCACGGTGAAGGGGAGTGGAAACTGTGTACACCGGAAAGCATGAAGGGATTTAGCGCGGTAGGATATTTTTTTGGTAAGAAGCTCAATGCAGATTTGAAAATTCCCATTGGGCTGATCAATGTGAGTTGGGGAGGAACACCGGCTGAGGTGTGGCTTCCGAAAGAGAAAGTGGAATCCGATTCTGATTTGAAAGCGTCTGCATCGCTGTTGAAAGAATTTCAATGGTGGCCGAAAGATCCTGGGGTCGTGTACAATTCCATGATCAAGCCATTGGTGCCGTTCAGCATTGCCGGTACAATCTGGTACCAGGGCGAAAGCAATGCCGCCTCTCCATCCACGTATTCCAAATTGATGAAGACCCTGATAGAAAGCTGGCGTTCAGATTTTAATAAAGATTTTCCTTTTTACTTTGTTCAGATCGCGCCGTACAGCGGATATGGCCGTATGAATGAGGCGGCGCTCGTGCAGGAGCAACAGTGCAAAGTGCTGAAGATGGTTCCCAAGACGGGAATGGTTATTATTTCGGATAAGGTTGACAACCTTGCGGATATTCATCCTACAAATAAGAAACCCGTCGGCGACAGGCTCGCCAACCTCGCACTGACTGAAATGTACGGGCATCCCGTGTCGGGATACCGATCGCCGGTTTATAAATCTGTTGCTGTAGAAAAAGGGAAGGCCCGCATCAGTTTTGACTATGCTGAGGTCGGGTTGATCAGCTTTGGCGGGGATCCAAAGGAATTTCAGATTGCGGGCAGCGACAGAAAATTCTATCCTGCCATAGCCAAAATTGAAGGGAGCACGGTGATTGTGTCTGCGAAAGAAGTTAAAGTTCCGGTTGCCGTACGTTATGCCTGGGGAAATGCCATTGTATCCAACTTATATAACAAAGAAGGTCTGCCTGTTTCCATTTTCCGTACCGATGATTGGGACGTGGAGTTGAGTCCTGTGGTGAAGAAATAAAACGTTAATGCAAAAAAGCCAATGGTCAGTCCGGGCCATTGGCTTTTTTAGTTGTATTTAAAATCAGGCTACCTGGGCCTGGAGTTTCGAATTGAGTACCGATTTGGGTACGGCACCGATTTGCTTGTCAACGATTTGTCCATTTTTGAAAACCAGCAGGGTAGGGATTGACCTTACGCCATAGCGGGCTGTCACTTCCGGATTCTCGTCTACATTAAGTTTGGCTACAACGGCCTTGCCTTCATAATCACCGGCCAGTTCTTCCACTGCGGGACCGATCATTTTGCAGGGCCCGCACCATTCTGCCCAGAAATCTACCAATACCGGCTTGTCTGATTTGAGTGTTTCATCGAAGGTCGCGTCTGTAAGAATTAACGTCTTTCCCATAAATCTATAGCATTAAAGTGTTTTTGGTTCGTTTTCAGTAAGGTAACGCGAATATAATCCAGGAAGTTCAGGGTTCAAGGTCTAATGTTTAAAGTTTGTCGCCTGCCTTACATTCCAGTATAATGGCTCATGGCATCGATCATTTAATACACCACCTCGACCTCCACATCCGGAATTTTTTTCATCTTTTTCACCATGTCATTCACGGGTTTCACTCTGAATTTGCGGGATAGCAACTCAAGGCTGATGTTTTCCTTTTCATCGCGAAGTTTGAGATAAAAAGGTGTGGCACCGCTGAATTCCTGACAAACCGATTCCAGTTGATTGACCAGGTCCGTATTCAATGCCTGCGGACTGACCTTCACTTGCAGGCCCTTGGCACGCTTCACACCTATTTCATTCAGTAGATCAATGGCCCTGATCTTGAACTCAAGGTTCTGTTCGCCCCAGGTTTTTCGCAATACATTTCCTTCCACGAACAGGAACAGTCCCGGCATCAGAAATGATTTGAATTTGAGATAATCGTCACTCCAGAGAATGAATTCATACTTGCCGGAATAATCTTCCAATGATAGTTTTCCGAATGGACGTCCGGTCTTGGTCATTTTATGCTCCACCGCAGAAACAATTCCGCCAAGCTTAAACTCTTTTCCCTCTGATCCTTCAATATCATTCAAAGCCGTCACCGGTGCTGTGCAGAATGTGTCAATTTCAAATTTGAAGTTATCGAGCGGATGGCCGGATATATAAACGCCTACTACTTCCTTTTCAAAATGCAGCTTCTCAATTTCACTGAAAGGCTCCACGGCATCTACTTTGGGTTTTGGAATTTCCGTTCCGGTGCTTCCGCCGAAAAGACTCACCTGCGAACTCATCGTTTCCTGTTGCAGCTTGGCAGCGTACCGTGTTGCTTTTTCTGTGAGGTTGATATCGCCATCTTTGGCAAATACATACTGACGACGATGAAATTCGGTAAAGCAATCAAAAGCTCCTGACAATGCAAGACATTCAAAGGTTTTCTTGTTTACGGATCGCTGGCTAAGCCTTACAGAAAAATCAAAAATGTCTTTGTACGGACCATGAGCTTCGCGCTCTTCGATAATGGATTCCACTGCAGCATCCCCTGCACCCTTTATCGCGCCAAGTCCAAAGCGTATCGCTCCTGTCTTGTTCACTTCGAAGAATACACCGGACTCGTTGACATGGGGTCCCAACACTTCAATACCCATCTTCCGGCACTCTTCAATGAAGAAAGTGACGTTCTCAAGATTGCTTTGTGAATGGGTAAGCACGGCCGCCATGTATTCGGCAGGATAGTTAGCCTTGAGGTAAGCAGTATGATAGGCAACTAGCGAGTAACAAGTGGAATGCGATTTGTTAAATGCATACTGGGCAAACGCTTCCCAGTCCTTCCAGATCTTATCTGCGATGCGTTCATCATGACCATTCTTTTTGCAGCCGGCAATGAACTTGTCCTTCATTTTATCCAGGACTTCCTTTTGCTTTTTGCCCATGGCCTTGCGCAGAACGTCTGCATCGCCTTTTGAAAATCCGGCAAGCTTCTGAGAAAGCAACATCACCTGCTCCTGGTACACGGTAATGCCGTAAGTGTCTTTCAGATACTCTTCCATCTCCGGCAGGTCGTAACGGATGGGTTCACGTCCATGCTTGCGGGCGATGAAGTTGGGAATGTATTCCATCGGTCCCGGACGATACAAGGCGTTCATCGCAATGAGATCTTCAAACTTGTCGGGCTTGAGTGCCCGCAGATAATTCAACATTCCTTCACTTTCAAACTGGAATGTGCCGATGGTCTCACCCCGTTGATAGAGCTGATAGGTTTTGGTATCGGTAAGCGGAATTTTCTCCAGATCGATATCAATGCCTTGTTTCTTCTTGATGTTTTTGAGAGCGGTCTTGATG
>DAOMZK010000081.1:0-8127 GCA_035438035.1 Cyclobacteriaceae bacterium
GGATATTTGGAGTGAACTGGTTTCGCAAAGACGAAAAGGGCAACTTCCTTTGGCCGGGTTTCAGTGAAAACACGCGTATCCTCAAGTGGATCGTGGAAAAAATACACGGTAGATCAAATGCGGTGGAAAGCCCGATCGGTTGGATGCCACACTACAATGACATTGACTGGAAGGGTTCTGATTTCACTAAGCAACAGTTTGATGCCATCATGAATATTGACAGGGAAGCATGGAAGAGGGAATTGCTTGACCATGCAGAATTGTTCGAACGGATGTACGATAAACTTCCGAAGGAATTTATTTTCATGCGTGAACTTCTCCTTTCCAGTTTGTGGCGATCACCTGAAAAGTGGAGGCTCGAACCTGAAGTTGTGGATTAGTTTGATATTAGAAAAGCCCAGGATTCCCCGGGCTTTTTTATGGACTTATTTGCCGAACCAGAATATTAAACTACTTTGAAACACCTAAACTGCTTTAATGGCTGATACTAAAACGTTCTTTGGTCACCCGCGTGGATTGGCCACTTTGTTTTTTACGGAAATGTGGGAACGGTTTAGTTATTATGGAATGCGCGCATTGCTCATTCTCTTCATGACGACCTCCATTGGTCAGGGGGGAATGGGCCTCAATGAAAAAACAGGAGGAGCCGTCTATGGTCTCTACACCATGATGGTTTATTTGCTGGCCTTACCGGGAGGATGGCTGGCGGATAATTATTTTGGTCTCCGGAAATCAGTTTTTTATGGCGGGTGTTTGATAACCCTGGGACATTTTTGTCTCGCTTTTCCTTTCGTGCAGACATTTTTTGTGGGATTGCTGCTGATCGTGATGGGTACGGGTATGTTGAAGCCCAACATCAGCAGCCTGGTGGGGGAATTGTATGGTTCTTCAGATCAGGCCAGACGAGATGCCGGCTTTTCAATTTTTTATGTTGGAATTAATATCGGTGCAACGATAGCACCGGTTATCACAAGTTATCTCGGAGAAAAAATAAACTGGCACTACGGCTTTGCTGCAGCGGGTTTAGGAATGCTCGCCGGGGTGATTCAATACAAACTGACGGAAAAAAATCTGGGTGATGCAGGTCTGGAACCGGTGAAGTTGACCGATCCGACTGCCCAGGCGAAGCGTGAAAATAAAATAAGGAATGGTCTGGTCCTGATTGGTGCGCTGTTGGCGATCTTCATTGCATTGCTGATGATGGAGGTCATACATATCAATCCTGTAGCCATCGCACAAGGGTCAGCATTGGTGATGAGCATCATTGTTATTCTGTATTTTGGAAACCTCTTTTTCTTTGAAGAACTTGAACCAGATGAGCGCAATAAAGTCAAAGTGATTGCGGTTTTTTTTCTTGCTTCAGCCACGTTTTACGGCGGTTATGAACAGCAAGGTTCCTCACTTACTTTTTTTGCTGACCGCTACACAGACAAGTTCCTCACTTTTTTTGATTTCGAATTTCCTTCTGGATGGTTTCAAACTGTACCGGCAGGTGCGGTGTTGATCTTCGCACCCATGTTTGCTTGGTTATGGGTTTGGCTCTCCAATAAAAATATTGGCGTTTCTACACCCATAAAGTTGTCGCTTGGACTAATATTTATGGGTCTTGGATATGCTGTTATGATGGGTGCATCGGAGATTTACCTTGGCAGCGGTTCAGGGGTTTCACCGGGCTGGCTGATCACCACCTATGTACTGCATACTTTTGGAGAAATATGTCTTTATCCCATTGGACTGAGTTCGGTGACAAAGCTTTCGCCGAGAAGAATTGTAGGGCAGATGATGGGAATATGGTTTATGTCGTTGGCATTGGGTAATTTATTTGCCGGTCTTTTTGCCGGTGAGTTTAATAAGGAAGCCATTGCAGCCAATCCGCAAATGCTCGTCGATTTATTTTGGGTCGTGGTGAAAGCGATGTGGATTGCGGCTGCCGTAGTCATAATATTAAATAAGCCATTGAAAAAATTAATGGGAAATATCGTTTAACATTTATCCTATGGAAAGCCTGGAAAAATTCAAACCCTTTGTTTTGCCTGAGCAGAACATGGCAGAGTTTACAATCAAGTCTGTTCTGCTCGGTGTATTTTTTGGAATTGTTTTTGGATGTTCAACGGTTTACCTGGCGCTGCGTGCCGGACTCACAGTTACGGCGTCAATACCCATTGCGGTGATTGCCATTACATTGGGAAGAAAGCTTTTCAAAACCACCATATTGGAGAATAATATCATTCAGACAACAGGATCGGCTGGGGAATCCATCGCGGCCGGAGTGGCTTTTACACTTCCTGGCTTTTTGTTTCTGTCGGTTGGTGATGACGGCAAGAGTGTGGGAGGGGATTATTTCAACTATATCACCATACTGGTGCTTGCAGCCTTTGGTGGGATGCTGGGAACCATGATGATGATTCCGTTGAGGAGATCTTTAATAGTAAAAGAGCACGAAAACCTCCCTTACCCGGAGGGCACGGCCTGTGCATCGGTGCTTCAGGCAGGAGAGAAGGGCGGTGTTTTTGCGCAGACGGCTTTCATAGGCATGGGGGTAGCGCTGGTATATGCCATGCTGCAGAAAGTATTTCATGTGATTGCCGAGATTCCTGCATTCGTAACACAGCAGACCAACAAGTTCTGGCCGTCGGCAACCATCAATGGCGAAATCACACCTGAGTATCTCGGCATTGGATACATTATTGGTCCGAAAATTTCTGGCGTACTCGTAGCCGGTTCTGTACTGGTATGGTGGGCAATGATCCCATTGCTTTCAACGCTGGTTGATCCGCATCTTATTGCTGTACAACTGAGTAAATTGGGCTACCTCGCAGACATTACCAAAGCAGGTGGTCGTGGAAGCTGGGATCCGACAACGCAGACATTTGCTAATCCAGCGACGGCCATTTACTTCGCTTACATTCGGCAGATCGGAGCCGGCGCAGTTGCCGCAGGCGGATTTATAACGTTGATGAAGACACTGCCTACGATCTTCGGCTCCTTCCGGGACAGCATCGCATCATTAAAAGAGAAAGGTGAGGCCGGAGTGCTTCGAACTGAACGCGACTTGTCATTTAAAGTGGTGATTATCGGAAGCATTGCCCTGGTATTGGCCGTTGTGTTGCTTCCTTATATTCCAGGTGACAGTCTGATTCAGAAGTTTATCATCGGTATTCTGATGATTGTGTTTGGATTTTTCTTCGTGACGGTAGCGAGTAGGATAGTGGGACTGGTGGGAACCAGTAACAGCCCGATTTCAGGAATGACCATCGCCACCCTGATGGGAACATGCCTGATATTTACTTCCGTTGGCTGGACAGGTAAATTCTATGAACCCCTGGCGTTGGTTGTAGGCGGAATGATTTGCATTGCGGCAGCCAATGCCGGAGGAACTTCCCAGGATTTAAAAACTGGATTTTTAATCGGTGCCACACCACGCTATCAGCAATTGGCATTGTTTATCGGCGCCATCGTTTCTTCAGTGGCCATTGGTATTATCGTTCAGATTCTCGACACACCAACGCAAGCCATGCTGGACCAGGGTGTACTACATGCTATTGGCAGTGAGCGATTTCCGGCACCGCAGGCCACACTGATGGCAACTTTGACTAAAGGAATTCTTTCGTTCAATCTCGACTGGCAATATATCATGGTGGGTATTTTCATTGCAATTACGCTGGAGCTTTGCGGCATTAAAGCACTGGCATTCGCGATCGGACTTTACCTGCCCTTGTCTACTACCTTACCCATTTTTGTGGGTGGAGCAGTAAAAGGATTTATGGACTGGAAGAAAAAGAGTACTGAAGAAGAGTCGGAATTGAGTAAGGGTAATCTTTTTGCGACAGGGCTTGTGGCGGGTGGCGCCATTTTTGGTGTGATTGTGGCCGTGCTGAATGTATTTTATAGTGAAGCGCTTGACATGATCAATTTTGAACACGCGCGTTCCGCTTCATTGGGAATAGGTGGGTATAACATCATGGGTACACTCTTCTTTTTTGGAATGCTGCTTTTGTTATATCGTGCTGCCGTAAAAAAAGATTAATCCTCGGGTAAGAGCCATTTTTTCATTATCCGCAGCACCCTTGTTTCTTCTTCGTTGACTCGCGCATCGGAATTAATGATGTCGAATAGGTTGGCGAATAATTTCTGCTTCAACGCCGGGTCAAGTGAGGCATGTTGCCACCAACTATGGGTAAGTAATTCCTCAACTGCAGTATTACCCAGTTTCTTGTATTCCGATTCAGCGGCAGCCAGTTTTTCTTCATGCCCGGTCACTTCAGGAAAAAATTCAGTCATTTTCTCAATAATGGTATCCCTTTCATTTGGATGAAGCGAACCATCCACACAGGCCAGGTGCAGAAAAGTAAGACGAACAAAATCTTCCAGGTTATTCAGATCAGACATATCGTTTTACAACAGTTGAAAGTTAATTGAGAATTCATACAATGTGAAATGAGACAGTTGTATTAATAACTTGATAATGAAGTGGCAAAAAAAAGGCTCCCGGATGGGAGCCTTCTCAATTTAAGTAATTTAAGATTACATCATTCCGCCCATTCCGCCGCCACCGGGCATAGGAGGGGCTTCTTTTTCTTCCTGGATCTCGGAAACAACGGCTTCTGTAGTCAGGAGCAAGCCTGCAATAGACGCTGCATTCTCAAGTGCAAGACGGGCTACTTTCGTAGGATCGATTATACCCGCTGCGAAGAAGTCTTCGAACTTGTTTTCACTGGCATTGTACCCAAAGTCCTTCTTGCCGTCTTTTACGCTGTTTACAATCACTGAACCTTCCTGACCCGCATTTTCGGCAATGGTTCTCAGGGGAGACTCAAGTGCAAGCCTGATGATATTTACACCCGTTGCCTGATCTTCATTTCCACCTGTCAGTGATTTGAGCGATTCAATTGCGCGGATGTATGCTACACCACCACCGGGGATGATACCTTCCTGAACAGCAGCTCTTGTGGCATGCAATGCATCATCAACACGATCTTTCTTTTCTTTCATTTCGACTTCAGTCGCAGCACCGATATAGAGAATGGCTACTCCACCGGAAAGCTTGGCAAGACGTTCTTGCAGTTTCTCACGGTCGTAGTCAGATGTTGTGGATTCGATTTGTGACTTGATCTGGTTGATACGTCCGTTGATTTCGGCTTTCTTGCCGGCACCATTTACGATCGTGGTATTGTCCTTGTCGATATTGATTTTCTCAGCACGACCCAGGGCATCCAGTTTCGCATCTTCCAGCTTCATGCCAGTTTCTTCAGAAATCACTTTACCGCCGGTGAGGACCGCAATATCTTCCAGCATTGCCTTTCTGCGGTCACCGAATCCGGGAGCCTTCACAGCGGCAACGCGAAGAGCACCGCGGATCTTATTTACCACGAGGGTAGCGAGTGCTTCGCCTTCAACTTCTTCTGCGATAATCAAAAGCGGTTTGCCGGTTTGTGCAGTAGCTTCAAGTACAGGAAGGAGTTCCTTCATTGAAGAAATCTTCTTGTCATAGATGAGCACATAAGGGCTTTCGAGGTCGGCTTCCATTTTCTCCGTGTTCGTAACGAAATAAGGAGAAAGGTATCCGCGGTCGAATTGCATACCTTCCACAGTCTTCACTTCAGTTTCAGTTCCCTTCGCTTCTTCAACCGTGATCACACCGTCTTTGCCAACTTTTTCCATGGCAGTGGCGATCATCTTTCCGATCTCATGATCATTGTTGGATGAAATGGTAGCTACCTGGGTGATTTCTTTTGATCCCTTGATATCCTTGGATTGCTTTTTCAGGTTCTCCACAACAGCTTCTACAGCTTTGTCGATACCGCGCTTGAGGTCCATCGGATTCGCACCCGCAGCTACGTTCTTGATACCGTGTGCATAGATTGACTGGGCCAGTACAGTAGCGGTGGTAGTACCATCACCGGCCGCATCAGCGGTCTTGGAGGCCACTTCCTTCACCAACTGTGCACCCATGTTTTCGATCGGGTCTTTCAGTTCGATTTCCTTGGCTACGGACACACCGTCTTTAGTAACGGTGGGTGCACCAAATTTCTTGTCGATGATGACATTGCGTCCTTTTGGTCCGAGTGTAACCTTAACGGCGTTAGCCAGTTTATCTACGCCCTTCTTGATGCGATCGCGGGCAGATGTATCAAATGTAATTTCCTTTGCCATAATTATTCGTGATTTGTGGTTATGTATTAGATCGTTCCGAAGATGTCAGAATTGCGCATGATAAGATAATCCTTACCATCAATGCTGATTTCAGTGCCGGCGTATTTGCCGTACAGGATTTTCTCCCCGACTTTCACTGTGACAGGTTTGTCTTTAACACCATCGCCAACGGCAATGACTTTTCCTTTTTGGGGTTTTTCTTTAGCGGTATCCGGGATAATAATGCCGGAAGCTGTCTTTTCTTCAGCCGCTGCAGGTTCAACCAACACGCGGTCTTCATTGGGTTTGAAATTGATTTTAGTCGCCATATGGATTTAGAGTTAACTATTAATAATTGCGGAACTTCTGTCGATTTTCATGCCAAAAGGGCCATTTATGACAATTTTGACAGGTTTGGCATTAATCCGGCATTTCGAGACTATTCCATCATCCACCTTGTCAGTATGCATTGAAAAAATGGCAGTCATCAAACCGCTTTTCTTTTAATTCGTATAATAGTATTTTAATCTTGTTATGGATAGCCTTAAAGATAACTGGCTTACGGATGGTCTAATCGACCTGGAGTACAAGAAGTACATTCTGCTTGGATATTTGAAAAAGGTGAAGGAATCATTTGGCAGAGTAGAACTTTATCCCCAACTGTCTGACCTCATATTTCACTACCGGAACCTGATGGCGCTCAAAGAGAATAAGACACTCATCTTTGAATCCTTTCCAAAAGAGCTTTCACTCGAGAATCTCCGGAATCTGGAAGTGAACTACAAGAAAATGATCGAGGATGACAGCGTCATGCAGGAGATAGAATCTATAATGGAATTTGCCATGCCCAGATTCAAAGATTCCATGGAAGAGGGGTCTTCCATTTATGAATTTGTAGAATCAAAAGTTGAATTGTCACCCGTTGGGGTGGTACCGTTGTATTCCGATGAGGGATATATGTTTATTTCCCAGCCCCCGGAAAATGAAACCTATGTTTATCGTTACCAGATGACTGTTTATCAGAATAGTGTGGAGCAAATGCGCGGATTGCAAACGCAGCATATGTTTACCACAAGGTACACCTATTCAAATACCTATGAGCAAATGAAGTTGAGGCTGATTCGTCAGTATGCTGAACTCCCTAATCCGGCAGCCTTCCTTGTACTGTCGAAAATGAGATTCCCGCATCAACAGACACTTGTCCCCGTGGCCAAGCGATTGCTGGTCAAACACCTCAGCAAATCAGAGTAGAGGAAGATTTATTTTGCCGGCGTAGTGGCTGTTGAATCCGTTGCTTTCTTCAGCCCCGGCGTAGCAGGTAATGATTGTTGTTCTTTAGCCCTGTCCAGCAACTCATCAGAAGCATTGGCAACATTGGGAACAGCGAAATTGGTAGCCAGCGTAAAAACCATGATAGAAATCGCAAGGCCCCAGGTTAAACGCTCCAACAGATCGCCGGTCTTCTTTACGCCAATCAGGTTGCTGGCACTGCTGCCGCCAAACTGGCTGGACAAACCACCACCTTTTGAGTTTTGCGCCAGCACTACCAATACCAATAGAACTGCAGCGAAAATTGCTAGACTAATAAACAAAGTATACATAAGTTAATTTTTCAGGCTGTCAATTTGAGCGGCAAAGTACGCCTTTTTCTGGGGAAACTTCCAAATCAACTTTTTGAGAACCTCAACGGCCTTGTCTTTTTTACCCTGTTTCAGGAGGATTTCCACCAATGTTTCAGAAACGATATTATCGCTGAACATGCCGGAATCTTCAGATAAATCGGAAGCCGATTCTGCCGGTTTTGCCTTGGGAATGGAGGGTTGTATTTTGATGAACTTGTCAATGATTTCGTTCTGTTCCTTTTGCTTGGGATTTTCAACCTTGAGTTTCTTCTTCGTAGTCTTGATTTGTTCGATCAATGGATCATTCGTAGGCTCTTTTTCAATCTTATTTTTTGGAAGGGAGTCTGTACCCATGCCGTTCTCAAAAGCTTCC
>DAOMZK010000082.1:0-8111 GCA_035438035.1 Cyclobacteriaceae bacterium
TGAGTTCTGTGTATTTAACAAATTGGCATCAGAAGACCAGTTTGGCAGGGACATCCGGTTGAGTAATGGCAACGTGGCGAGCCGAATACTCCCGATAAAAATTCACGAATTGGATGCAGAGGATATGGCGATCCTTACAAAGGAATTGGGAGGGGTGTTGCGCGCCGTTGAATTCATTTTTAAATCGGCCGGCGTAAACCGTCCGCTTCGCGCCGATGATAAACGCGAGGATAACCTGAGCCGGTTGTTTTACCGCGACCAGATCAACAAGGTGGCCAATGCAGTCAAAGAGATAACCAATGGCATCCGGTTTCCGGGAAGGAAAGAAAATACAGAAGGATCAAGACGACTTCCTAAAACAGAATCAAATTCCGGTCATAACAGCAAATCGATTGCTGTCCTTCCTTTTGTGAATTTGTCACAAGACCCCTCTCAGGAATATTTTGCAGATGGAATTACCGAGAATATCCTGATTCAACTCGCCGGCCGCAGATTATTGCGCGTCATTTCCAGGACTTCCATCATGCGTTATAAGAAGACAACCAAGTCGGCGCCTGAGATCGCGAACGAGCTGGGTGTGAAATATATTTTGGAGGGCAGCGCGCAAATGCATGGAAATAAAGTGCGCATTCAGGTCCAGCTCATTGAAGCAGAAAATGAAGAACACCTTTGGTCCAGGGTCTTTGTTGAAAGTATGGACGATATTTTCTCCATACAAAATAGTGTAGCGGAAACAGTAGCCACAGAACTCCATGCCTCTTTGGGGGCCAAGGAAAGCGAGAAACTACAGTCAGTTCCTACTAAAAACCTGGAAGCCTATGATTTGTTCCTGAAGGGACGCCATGCCTTTAACCAGTGGGGAATGGAAGGCTACAAGACGGCAACCGAATACTTCAAGCAGGCCATCACGCTGGATCCTGATTTTAAGGAAGCCTATTCATATTTGGCAAGTTCCTATTCCGCCCGCATGTCGTGGAATGGTGATCTTACTCCGGGAGAAGCAAAAAAAAATATTGATCTCTATTTAAGCGAAGCATGGAAGCGCGGACCTTCGGACAATGATTATCTCACCAAGGCATTTGTTGAATTCTTTATTACCAAGAATTTTGTTTCCGCTGAAAAGTTCTTCCTGAGCGCACTCGAATTAAATGCAAACAATGCAGCGGTGCTTTATACCTATAGTTATTTGCTTAACATGACCGGTCGGTTTGAAGAAGCACATCAATGGGTAAATAAAGCCAAATTGATCGAGCCCTTATCGGTAGCTTATTTCAACTACCTGACGATTAGTCAATACCTGACGAAAAAAAATGAGGAGGCATTGCGTACCGTAAAAGAAGGCTTGCAACTATATCCTTCTGTACTGCGATTCTTCGATTACCTGGCCCGGATTTATTTGGAACTCGGGCGATGTGAAGAGGCGGAAGCCGCTGTGCTGAATGGCTTCAAGACTTCAGCTTTACGTCCTCCTTCCATGGTGGCCTTCCTGGCCATCGCATCGGCGGCGTTGAACAAAAAGGAAAAGAGTCGGGAATTGCTGGATGAACTGGTAAAACGAAGTGAAAAAGGCGAACGGGAAGTTAATGTCAACATCTTATTGGTCTGTAGCGCCCTTGGTGACTTTGATGCTGCACGGCATTGGTTGGGCAAAGCAAGACTTTCCAATGATGTAGGACTTATATGGTGGAAAGTGGACCCTCTTCTTAAAAATTTCAGAGACCAATTTCAGGACAGCAGTAAGGATACTCCATCTGCTGATTTTGTATCCGCTGAAAAAGAAATCACAGGCTTGTTAGAGGCCAAAATGCCTAAACTGCCGTACCACAATCTTTCACACATTCATGATGTGTTACAAGCAGCAATGACCATTGCAAAGAACGAACAGATTTCTGATGAGGATATCAAATTACTCCGCTTGGCGGTTCTCTTTCATGACGCCGGGTTTATCCATACCGTCAGCGGCCATGAAGTACGGGGCGCTGAAATGGCCAAGGAAATCCTCCCGAAGTATGGATTGGACGAAAAACAGTTGGATATCATTTCAAAAATGATTCTCGCGACACGTGTTCCTCAATCACCGGTCACCCATCTTGAAAAAATTCTGTGTGATGCTGATCTTGACTACCTGGGGAGAGATGATTTTTATACCATCGGCGGCCAACTTCTGGAGGAACTGAAAGCAGCGGGTGTGGTGGAGACGGCACGTGAATGGAATATCATGCAGAAGACATTCCTGGAGTCGCATCGATTTCATACTGAATTCAGTAAGACTAACCGGGAAGAAAAAAAAAGCCAGCGGTTGAATGAGATATCAATGCAATTGAAGAATCGTTCCTGAGTTGCACCCATGAGCGCAACCAAGAAACTTGAAGCCGGTCTAAAAGGTTCATGGACACCTTCCATAGGTTCGATACATATTTCGCTGCCTTCAAAGTAAAAGCCTAAATTTAGAGCTATGCAAAAAACGACCTCCTTGCAATCTTTACTGATTCTGATTATTATCTCTGTAATTATTTTATCATCGTGTAATAATCGCCCGGTGGATGTGCCTTTCCCTGTGAGTGATAAAGGATACCCTCAACCTCAAAGCCAGCCACTTCAATTCAGTGAACCGAAAAAACTGGAGTGGATTGTTGCCAAAGAGGGGATACAACCTTCCGTAAAGAAACTTGATCTGGATGCTTTGCCAGCAACCCCTTACGACCCCAACGGCTTTAAACCCATTCTGTCGCCGCCCACTGTATCTCATTTTGATTTTAATGCCTTGCGTGATACCGCATTCAATCTTGAAAACATTGTATCGGAATCATTGGATTTCAAAACTTCAATTTTGATGCGGCCTACTGTAGTGCGGGTTGTTCCACCTTCACCAAAAGGGGGTTCGCCACTTTCAGTTCTGGAGATTGGCAGGGCCCAGGGCATTCAGGAGAAGGATATACGAAGTTTGCTCCGAACCAGAAGCGGCTTTATTTGTATCGGGACGGGCAAGGGTATTTACCGGTTTGACGGAGAATACATGCTGAGTTATCCTTTGGGTCCGATCTCAGGCATGATTGAGGATAGCGAAAATAGAATTTGGTATGTGTGGGATGGAGGGCTGGGAATGTTGGATATCAATCATGGAACGATAAGTATTTCAAAGAAGACAAGTGGAGCTAATGGCAATGTACCGCGGATGATCACGGATCACCTTGGGAATATATGGATACCAAGAATTCGTTCCGGTGGTGTGGATGTAATCGACCCCCAATCACGCACCATAAAGCATCTCAACAGGAAAACGGGCCTGTCTGGTACCAATGCATTGGGTGTGTTTGAAGATGATAAAAGAAATATCTGGATAAGCACAAATGATGGAGCTGATATTATCAATCCTGAAAAAGGATTCATCCGGTATTTAAAAAATATGAACGGACCTGGTATTGATTCCTTACGATCCATTACTGGCGGGAAAAATGGAACAGTCTGGGCGGCATTCAATCATGGAGGTTTGCACGAAGTAAACATTGAAAAAGGCTCAATTAGGACCTATGGCAAGAATCAGGGATTTCATAAACACATCTTTTATAGATTGTTGGTGGATACAAAAGGTCGGGTATGGATGGCGACAAATGAAGGGCTGGTGATTCTGGATCCGGAAAAGGGAATTGCAAAATCATTCAAGGTGAGTGACGGGATCGCGGAAGATTTTATTCTCGACTTATTGCAGGACGATAAACAGAGAATTTGGGTGGCTAGTTTTAACGCGGGTCTGAGTATTATTGAACAAAATGCGGAAGTAATTCACCCGGTGAGTGTAAAATCACTTTCTATGTTAATGGAAGATGCTTCTGGAAAAATTTGGGTCGGTGCGGCAGGCACAAATGAAGGGATACAGATTCTGGACAGAGACAAAAAAATAATTAGAAATCTGGGCATACCACAGGGATTGCGTGACGATTTTATTCAGAATATGGTGGAAGTAGATGGAAGTATCCTGGTTGGCACCAACGGCGGTCTTGAAATCATCGATCTGAAGCGCAAATTGATTGAGCATACCGGCAAAAAGGAAGGACTGGCAGATGAACAAATCTATGGGATATTGAAAGATAAAGACGGCTCAATCTGGTTGACTGGTCCAGCTCTGGGAATTAACAGGATTGACCCTGTACAAAAAAGACTTTTGCATGCAGGGGCTGCTCAAGGGTTAAGTGAAAACAACATTTCTGAAGTTAAACAAGATGCTCAGGGTAAAATTTGGATTGCTACCAGCAGTAGGGGAGTCGACAGAATTGATCCTGAAAACTGGACCATTCAGAATTTGAGCAATGCCCCGGGTTTAAGAGATACCTGCAACAGACTTCTCTTGCCTGATAGACAGGGCAGGATGTGGATTGGAACAGACAAGGGAATTTATGTTGCCGATCCCAATCAAAACACGCTGACGGCCATTACAACCAAAGAAGGTTTATGCAATGATTTTATAACATCCCTTGTAAGTTATGACGACAATGTAATAGCTGGGACTCGCAATAAAGTCAGCATCCTGAGAGCGCCATCACCGGGCGTTAAAGCCACCGGAGAGAATTGGAAAATAGATCAACTGGCGGCTTCCGAGGGCTTGTTCAATAGCTCCAATAACTGGAATACAAATATGATTACCAGGAAGGGTGAATATTTTTGGGGAGATGCAGGCATAACGATTATCAGGGATTTTAAAGCAGAACAGGATAGTGCAGCTACGTACATCACAGGATTAAGTGTCATGAGTCAGCGGTTAAATTTTGCCAACCCGGTATCCCTGGGTGAACGAGATACGTTGTGGCGGGGAAGTTCCTATTTTGTAAAAGGCCAAGCACTTGAGAATTCCGATTATGTACAGCAAGACAGATTTCATTGGGACAGTTTGGCGACGCCATACAACATGCCTGTTAATCTTCGCATTCCCTATGATCAGAATTATCTCCAGTTTCAATTTGCACAGCGGCACATGGGCAGAACCGATGCTACTTTGTACTCCTATATTTTATTGGGAATCGATAAGCAATGGAGCGAATTCAATTCGAATACATTCACCGAAAATTATCTGAACCTGCTGCCTGGCAGTTATGCTTTCAAGGTGAGAAGCCAGGATATCAGTGGGCGGTGGGGCCAGGCTGCGGTTTTTAATTTTACGATTACGCCGCCCTGGTGGAAGACCTTGTGGGCCTATTCACTTTATTTTATATCGTTGGTTGGATCAATCGGGGGCTTTATCCAATTCCGATCCAAGCAGCTGCTACGGGAAAACCGATTGCTGGAAGAAAAAGTCGATTACCGAACGAGCCAGCTTAAAAAATCACTGGACGATCTCAAGTCCACCCAATCGCAACTCATTCAGTCTGAGAAAATGGCCTCTCTCGGTGAACTTACGGCTGGTATTGCCCATGAAATTCAAAACCCCTTAAATTTTGTAAATAATTTTTCTGATGTCAATATTGAATTGACGGATGAATTGAAAGAGGAACTGAATAAAGTCAATCTTTCGTCGGCAGAAAAACTGTCTCTGGAGAAAATAGCCGAAAGCATCCGCAATAATCAGGAGAAAATAACATTCCATGGCAAACGTGCCGATTCCATCGTAAAAGGTATGCTGCAGCACAGTCGCAACAGCAGCGGCACTAAGGAACCGACCAACATTAACGCACTCGCCGATGAATATTTACGACTTGCATACCACGGATTGCGGGCCAGAGACAAGTCCTTTAATGCAGTCATGAAAACAGATTTTGATGAGACAGTGGGCATGGTCAATGTTGTGCCTCAGGATGTTGGGAGAGCTATTCTCAATTTAATTACCAATGCATTCCATGCTGTAATAGAGAAGAAGATCGCGTCCAGTAAAGGTGTTACCGCTGCAAATGGTGCAAGCTACGAACCCACCGTTACGGTCAGCACGAAAAGATTGGGAAACAAAGTCGAAATAAAAGTCAAAGACAACGCCAAAGGCATCCCGCAGCATGTGCTGGACAAAATCTTCCAACCCTTTTTTACAACCAAACCTTCCGGCCAGGGAACTGGACTGGGACTGTCCCTGAGTTATGACATTGTAAAAGCGCATGGTGGGGAATTGAAAGTGGTGACAAAAGAAGGTGAAGGCAGTGAGTTTATTGTTCAATTGCCAGTGTAACGATATCGATCGTGCCTACGGCACTCGTTGGTAGTCGTTGCTCAGTACCCCGGATTGAAATCCGTGGTTGGAAAATGCTTCGAGCCTACGGCTCTTTGGATAGAAGTCATAGATACGTCACATATGCATATGTTGACGGGAAGGATGCCTCGCGCCCATAAAGCCAACAGATCGATCAGAATATTAATTATATTTGATATTGTGCAAACCAAACAGACATCGCTATGCCAAAATTTATTATTGAACGAAACATCCCGCAGGTCGGAAACTTGTCGGCGGAAATGCTTAAGTCAATTTCTCAAAAATCAAATGAAGTCCTTTGTAAATTGGGTACGGATATACAATGGATTCACAGCTATGTAGCGGGCGATAAAATATATTGCATATATCTGGCACCCAGTGAAGAACTCATAAGGGAACACGCAAGACTTGGTGGCTTTCCTGCTAACAGCATAACTAAAGTTTCAGCAATTATTGAACCTTCCACAGCAGAATAGTCAGCTGTCTATGCCGGATAAATTTTTACGGCCTCCTTCAAATCATGCTGTGTTGTGTCATTATATTTTGGAACCATTTGCATTCATGATCTCATGAGAACCTAAATGGAAAAAAAAGAAGAACAGGAACTCAGGGAAAGTAACGCCCGTCTTGAACGGGCGTTGAAGGAGAACCTTGATGAATTACGTCAAAAAAACAGGGCGCTTCAGATTGAGACAGCGGTTGAAAAGGTCAGCACAAGAACCATTGCGATGCGCAGCAGTGCTGAACTGTCTGAAACTTCATCCATCCTGTTTAACCAACTGCAGGAATTGGGAATCAAAGCCATTCGTACGGGTGTTGGCATCTTTGATGAGCCCAATGAAGCAATGGAACTCTGGCTTACCACTGTTTCCGATAGCAAGGAAGTAATCAAAATAGTGGATTATTTCAGTTTGCACATTCACCCGGTGTATGAAAATATTATTCCTGCAAGGAAACTGAATAAGCCCTATGCAGTGACTGCACTCAAGGGTGCAGAAGTCAGACAGTACTATCAATCCATGTCTACCTACCTCTCGCTGTCGAAACAGCAGGTGAATCACGAGGAGGAATTTTTCTATTCGTTCTTTTTCACGCAAGGCGCACTTAACGTGATCACTGACCAGGCCCTTACGGAGGAAGAATGTAATATCATGATTCAGTTTGCCCACGTGTTCGGATTAATTTACATGCGCTTTCTTGATCTGCAGAAAGCAGAATCCCAGGCACACGAAGCCATGAGGCAGACATCGCTGGACAGGGTGCGCGCTGAAATAGCCTCCATGCGCGAAGCCAGTGACCTGGAACGCATTACGCCATTGATCTGGAGAGAGCTTGTTACCCTCAGAGTGCCTTTTTTTCGCTGCGGCGTTTTTATCATTAGCGAAAAGGAGCAAGTTGTTCATGCATATTTATCGACCCCGCAAGGGAAATCGCTGGCAGTACTTAACCTCACTTTTGAGGGTGCCGTTATTACAAGCAAGGTTGTGGAAAACTGGCGCAAGCAAACCGTATACACTGAGCAGTGGAATAAGGAGCAGTTTCAAGATTGGGTGAAATCGATGTCTCAACAAGGTCAGATTAAGACCGTAGAGCAATACCAGGCAGGTGAGATACCGCCCGAAGCCCTGTGTCTTCAGTTTATACCTTTTACGCAAGGTATGCTCTACGTGGGAAGCCGTGAGCCGTTGGAGGAAGACGAGATCGATCTGGGAAAATCCCTCGCCGATGCATTTTCCGTAGCGTATGCCCGGTACGAGGATTTTAAACAGCTTGAGGATACCTTGACCAAGCTAAAAGCAACGCAATCCCAGCTTATTCAATCTGAAAAAATGGCTTCTTTGGGAGAGCTTACGGCAGGCATTGCGCATGAAATTCAGAACCCATTGAACTTTATCAATAACTTCTCAGAAGTGAATAACGAGTTACTGGTAGAAATGAAGGA
>DAOMZK010000083.1:0-8108 GCA_035438035.1 Cyclobacteriaceae bacterium
CTCTTTGGCAAGCCCGTTTCAAAAAGACCAAATTGCTTCACATAGTCATCACGAGAGACTTTCACACCTGGATTCCATTCGATATCACTGAGGACACCGATATGATGATGATATTTCAGAAAGTCTGGAGTCGCATCCTGTGAAGAGCTAACTTCTTGTCCCTCAATAATTATCAGGGGTGCGTTTGAAAGTAAAACTGAGCTATCCTTTCCAGCCGGTGGGGCGCTGACTACATAGTCGAATTTCCGTTTGTGATAAGCCAGCGTATGGATGATCAGCAAGGAAATGATATTCTTGCCCGTGCTGCCAGCTACTACAATGCGCTGTTTATCAATAGCGTAATCGTAAATGAATTCAGGAATAGAGAGCATCCTTAGTTTTAGCTCTTGAGCACGCTTCAGTTCGGGGTTATCAGGTCTAATTCCGGGTCCAATGATTACGGCCTTCAGGCCCTCATTAAGTCTTTCTGGAAGCCATCCTGCTTTCTCAGGAAGGATATTGGCTTTCAGTAATTTAGATTTTGATTCATCACTGAAAACTTCACCGGAGATGGTTACAGTCGAACCGGATTTAGTCAACGCGATGGCCAGATCGGTGCTGATTCCGCTTCCGGAACCAATGAAATGAAATTTACCTTTTTTCTCCATGCCTTCACGCTTTCAAGGCTTGAAGTAAGGCAAAATGTTTGTCCTTTAAAAGCGTTCAGTGTTAGGAGTTTACGAGGTATCATGAAAGCATTACGATTTCAGGCGTCACAAAAAAATTATTGTGATCAAAAATTTATTAACAGCATTCTATGTTGATGTTTGTAGATTGTTTAGAAGTTGTGGACGTGAAAGATTCGTGATTGACTTTCTGTATTTAGGTTTGTTACCCACTTACGAATACATCGTCCAACAACCACAGTATGGAGCAGCGTTCAACGTCTTTGAGGACCGGCAGTACAAAAATTGCCAAGCTAATTCCCCGTCCCGACATATCGGGATCAGGGCAGGAGCTCGGTAAACTGCCGCCTCAGGCGATTGAACTGGAAGAAGCAGTACTGGGTGCTTTGATGCTGGAAAAGAAGGCGTTAACAGCGGTTATTGAGTTCCTCAGACCGGAACACTTTTATAAAGAGCAACACAAGGAAATTTACCAGGCGATCGTCGACCTCTTTAAGTCGTCTGAGCCGGTGGATATGCGGACGGTGGTGGCGCAGTTGCGTAAAAATGGCAGGCTGGAAATTGTGGGCGGTGCTTACCTGATCGCCGAACTGACTTCCAGGGTAAGTTCAGCAGCTAATATTGAGTACCACGCTCGCTATATAATAGAGATGGCGATCAAGCGTGAGCTGATACAGATTTCGTCCCAGATTCAGCATGACGCCTACGAAGACACAACGGACGTTTTTGACTTATTGGATAAGACTGAACAATCCGTTTTCGCTATTTCTGACTCCAACCTGAGGAAGAACTACGATACCATGAAGTCCCTGATGTCCAGGGCAGTAAACGAATTACAGGAACGAAAGAATCATAAGGATGGACTAACCGGTATCCCCAGCGGATTTACCAAGTTGGACCGCATACTGAGTGGATGGCAGAGATCAGACCTGGTGATTATTGCCGCCAGGCCCGGTATGGGTAAGACGGCCTTCGTGGTCTCGGCTTTGCGCAATGCGGCTGTGGATTTTAACCACCCGGTTGCCATCTTCTCACTTGAAATGGCTTCCATGCAGTTGGTCAACCGCCTTATCTCCGCAGAAGCGGAATTGGAGTCGGAAAAGATACGCCGGGGCAACCTGGCTGACTTTGAGTGGCAACAATTGGTACACAAGACCAATCGCCTGTCTACAGCCCCAATTTTCATTGATGATACACCTGCACTTTCCATCCTTGAACTGCGTGCCAAATGCCGCAGGCTGAAGGCCGAACACAACGTCCAACTGATTGTTATCGACTACCTCCAGTTGATGAAAGGCGACAACATGGGAAATCGGGAACAGGAAATCGCTTCTATTTCCCGGGCATTGAAAGGTATCGCCAAGGAATTGGAAGTTCCGGTTATCGCTTTGTCACAATTAAGTCGTGGTGTGGAAACACGGGGAGGAGATAAAAGACCTCAATTGTCTGACTTGCGTGAATCAGGATCTATTGAACAGGATGCCGATATTGTTATGTTTCTCTATCGCCCTGAATATTACAAGATTACTGTCGATGAAGAGGGTATTCCCACCCAGGGTATGGCCGAAGTTATCGTAGCCAAGCACAGGAATGGATCATTGGATACGGTACGTCTGAAGTTCATCGGCAAGTACACCAAGTTTGCTGACTTTGACGGACCTACCGGTGGAGAGAATTCCTTTGGAAGCATTACCCGGGAAAGCCGCCTGAATATACCACCGCCCCCGCAGCGGGGTGATGAAGACATGCCTTTCTGACAAAGTATGGGATTGAAAGCAGTACAGTTCTCTTTTTTGCTGCTCCTTTCTTATTCCACATCTGCCCAGATGGAGAAATCCGATTTCTATTCCCGTCAATCCCATTATTATTTTGATGAGGATCGTTGGAGTGAAGCCGAACTCTATGCCGACTCGGCAATCGTACTGGCCATTCGTTCTAATGTGCCGGACAGCATTGCAAATGCCTACCGGTGGATGTATGAAGTCCACCTGGCCAAGAAAGATTTTCAGAAAGCGCTGACTGATTTCAGATTGGCGACGGTGTACCGGGATTCAGTGCGCACTTTAAAGCAAATCAGAACGGAGATTGAGCAAAGAGAATGGCATCAGAAGGAGGTAAGCCTGTTGAAGGAACAAATTCAGGAATGGAAACAGATGGCTGAAAATGACAGACGCAATGCGACCCTGCTTTTTTTTGCGTTACTGCTGTTTCTGATCATCATTATTTTTATCTACTACCGGAAGAATATTCAATTGGCTTCCGATCTGGCAAGCGCAGCGGCTGAGCTCGGAGAACAGAAAGCGTTCAGGAGAAAGTTGTATTCCGTGTTATCCAAAGAAGCGGGTCATTCCCTTTCGGCGATTGGGTCTGTCTTGACTGGCACAAGTAATGGCGGAGAAAATGATATTTGGCTTAACCGGGCCAGATTTCATGTTCATCATTTACAGATAACCCTGGAGCACATTATTCAATGGCTGGGTTATCAATCCAATGAAAAGAAGGTGATGCCTGAAGATATAGATTGCAAAGTCCTCACCGATGAAGTGCTGGGAAGATTCAGACCTCAATTAGCTGAAAAAAGGCTGACCACTGACATTTTCATTCCGGAATCTCAAATCGCTTTTGCAGATAAGATGATGATTGAGATCGTTATGGAAAACCTGATATCGAATGCCATCCGGTTTACAAAAGAGGGCGGAAAAATCACATTTTTTTCAGGAAGAAAGGATGACCTGGTGACATTGGGCATCAAAGATTCCGGTATTGGAATTTCACAAGCGCACCTGCACGGAATTTTCAACATGACGCAGGATGTTGGGTCGGGAGAGTTTGCCGATGATCAGGGTGCGGGGATGGGATTGGTGCTGAGCAAGGATCTCGTTGAACACAACGGCGGCAGGATGTATGCCGAAAGTGTGGAAGGTCAGGGAAGTACATTCTACTTTTCACTTCCAGGAAAAAAATTACCAGAAGGAGTTTAATCGGAAAGTAAAATAATTTAGCTTAACAGGAACTTAAGTTTTCTATGAAGGCTCTGGTATTAACGGGTCCGGGAAAGATTGAATGGCGGGAGGTGGAGACACCTTTGGTTACGCCCGGGAAAGTGTTGGTGAAAATCAAAGCCATCTCCCTCAATCGACGTGATGAATGGATCATGGAGGGAAAATATCCCAATATCCGTTTTGGCGGAATCCTGGGATCGGATGGTTCTGGTATTGTGGATCAGGTGGGAGATGAGAAAAACAAGTCGTTGCTATCAAAGGAAGTTGTCATCAATCCCAACATTGACTGGGGGCCAGACCCGGACGTACAATCCAAGCGATACACCATCCTGGGAATGCCTGTGAATGGAACTTTTGCTGAATATTGCCTGGTGGATTCGGATCGCGTTCTGCCCATGCCTGCGCACCTTGACTTCCTTCAGGCCGCAGCATTGCCGCTTGGCGGACTCACAGCTTTCCGTGCACTTTTCAAGAAAGGGCACCTCACCGCAGGTCAGAATATTCTCATTTCAGGTTTTGGAGGCGGCGTGGCACAATTTGCATTTCTGTTTGCACAGGCAGCCAAAGCCAATGTGTATGTGACATCAGGCAGTGATGAGAAGATAGGCCGGGCGTTGAAAATGGGAGCGAAGGGAGCCTACAACTATAAACGGGAATCAAACTACAGCGACTTGTGGAAGACCAGGGGAGGATTTGATCTTATCATCGATAGTGCCGGGGGTGATCAGATAAACAACTTCATTAAAATACTGAAGCCCAATGGGAAAATTGTATTCTATGGAGCCACCA
The DNA here is from genome assembly GCA_035438035.1 of Cyclobacteriaceae bacterium. Lineage (GTDB taxonomy): Bacteria > Bacteroidota > Bacteroidia > Cytophagales > Cyclobacteriaceae > ELB16-189. The sequence continues at coordinate 4,457 of DAOMZK010000083.1, forward strand.
ATGGGCTTCCATCGAAAATTGACTTGTATCGGATGTTCTGGAACCAACTTTCGCTTCAGGGAACGACTATGGGGAATGACGTGGAATTTAAAGAGATGCTTGATTTTGTTGCACAGCACCAGATCAAGCCATTGATTGATTCTATCCGCCCTTTTTCAAGACTGTCGGAATCAATAGCAGATATTACAAGACCGAATAAGGTTGGAAAGATTGTGATCCAGGTGTAGGAGTTGGCTGTTGGGTTTTAGCTTTTGGCCTTTAGCCTTTGGCTGTTGACTTTTCACACTAAATGATGAAGATAAGTATGGAATATGACCTCCACCAACGAATTCATATATCGGATATAAAATGGGTTGGAATTAAGTCTTTGTCCTAACTGCACAAGCCAACGGCTAAAGGCCAAAGTCTAACAGCTGATTACTCCCTTTCATACAACCAGTCCTGATACGCCCCCTTCAGTTCTTTCATTGCCTTACTGTCTTCAGCACGTTTGGATTGTTCAATCCCGGCAAGAAATATTTGTTCCGCTTTTTCGTTTTCCTTTTGATCGATTAATAAATGGGCGAAGGGATAATAGGTGGGAAGGTAGTCAGGACGGGAGCGAATCAACTGATCGAAAAGTTCGATGGCAATGGCGCGGTCTGTCTTGAGAAATTCCAGCGCAAGCGCATACCGGTTGAACGGGTCGTCGGGATCTTCTGCGACAAATTGTTTTAACTGGCTGAGCCGGTCCATATCTTTCTCTATTCAAAAGTGATCTGAAATTTAACTAATCAACAAATCAACTGTTTTATTATCTTGCCGGACCATTGAATGAGTCTTTTATAATTGATTGAATATGAAGATTTTAGTTTGCATTTCGCACGTTCCTGACACAACCTCAAAGATAAATTTCGTAGAAAATAATACCCGTTTTGATACCGCCGGCGTGCAATTTATTATCGGGCCTTATGATGATTACGCATTGGCCCGCGCCATTGAACTGAAGGAGTCTTCAGGTGCTGCAGTGACCGTGCTGAATGTAGGTCTGGTTGAAACAGAGCCCACCATCCGGAAGGCCCTTGCCATCGGCGCTGATGATGCCATTCGCGTAAACGCAGAGCCAACCGATTCATTCTTTGTGGCCTCACAGATTGCAGAACATGCGAAGGGTTATGACCTGATCCTGATGGGGCGTGAATCAATTGACTTCAATGGTGGCGTGGTGCATGCCATGGTGGGCGAGATGCTGGGCATTCCCTCCATATCACCAGTGATGAAACTGGATATTGAAGGCACCAAAGTAAAAATGGCGCACGAGATTGAAGGTGGGAAAGAATATGTAGAAGCCAATCTACCCCTGGTGGCGGGTTGCCAGGAACCCATCGCGGAATGGAAAATACCCAACATGCGCGGAATCATGGGTGCCCGTACCAAGCCTTTGAAAGTGGTGGAACCGAAAGCGGTAGAGAAATCAGTGGTCACACAAAAATTTGAATTGCCACCGCCAAAGGGCGCCGTTAAAATGATATCCGCAGATAATGTGGCAGAGTTGGTGACGAAGTTAAAGAATGAGGCGAAGGTGATTTAAGATTTCAAACTTTTGATTATGACAACAATTGTTTTTTTAGAAAGTGCGGAAGGTAAAGTGAAAAAGAGTTCACTCGAGGCAGTAGCGTATGCTCATGCCATGGGTGGGACGGTTACTGCGGTAGCCTTGGGTACCGTTGACAAAGCAGAATTGGAAACAGCAGGAAAGCTGGGCGCGTCCAAAGTCCTTCACGCTACAGATACCAAACTGGACCATCCTGTAATCCAGGTCTTTGCGTCTGTCCTGATTCAAGCCATGCAACAGGAAAATGCCGACAATCTCATACTGGCTAATTCATCCCTTGGCACCCCAGTGGCTGCAAAAGTAGCGGTAAAGACCGGTGCGAGTTTCGCTTCTAACGTGGTGGAACTTCCCAATACTTCCGCAGGATTTGTAGTGAAGAGAAGCATTTATACCGGGAAGGCGTTTTCATTTTTGGAGATGAAGTCAGCCAAAAAAGTCATTGCATTGAAAAAGAATGCCGCTGAACTGAAAGAGACAGGAGGCAGTGCATCAATAACAGCCTTTACCCCCACACTGAATGATGCCGATTTTAATACCAAAGTGACTTCCACTGAAAAAGCATCAGGAGAAATTTCATTGCCTGAAGCCAATATTGTGGTTTCTGGCGGCAGGGGTTTGAAAGGACCTGAACATTGGGGAATATTGACTGACCTGGCCAAAGTACTTCACGCGGCTACAGGATGCAGTAAGCCGGTATCGGATATGGGCTGGAGGCCGCATCATGAACATGTGGGCCAAACCGGGGTAAAGGTGGCACCTCAGCTTTATATTGCCATTGGTATCTCCGGCGCCATTCAGCACCTTGCCGGTGTCAATTCTTCCAAGTGTATTGTGGTGATTAACAAAGATGCAGAAGCACCGTTTTTTAAAGCTGCCGATTACGGTATTGTAGGTGATGCGTTTGATGTGGTTCCCAAACTCACCGCTGCACTGCAGGCCGTTAAATAATAATGCTGAATTAGTCTATAGAAGGCCCAATTTTTTTCTAATATCGTAGTTCGTTAAAAAGGAATTTGTCTTTGAAAAAAATCAAACTCGAAATACTCGGACTTTCTTCCAGTCAGTCGCGGACCGGTTCATTTGCCCTGGTGCTGGGTGAATCAGATGGGAACCGGAGGCTGCCGATTATTATAGGCATGTTTGAAGCACAGGCTATAGCGATTGAAATTGAAAAGATTGTTCCCAACCGTCCCATGACACATGATCTTTTCAAGTCTTTTGCCAATTCCTTCCATTTTCATGTGGAAGAGATTGTCATCTCTGATCTGAAGGAAGGGGTATTCTTTGCCAAAATTGTTTGCTCTGACGGATTGAATAAATCGGAAATTGATGCGCGGCCTTCGGATGCCATCGCGGTGGGCTTGCGGTTTGACGCACCCATTTTTACTTTTGAAAACATCCTTGCCGAGGCCGGTATTGTCCTCACCGATGAGGAAGAGGATGAGGAGAAAGAGAAAACAGAACCCAAGGCGGAGCAGAAAGTAAAAGTCAAGAAAGAGTCTTCATCAAAAAAAGGTGATGATTTCAAAAGCTATTCGGTTGACAAACTGAACGACCTGCTCAAAGACGCCATCGAGAAAGAAGACTACGAGCGAGCCGCAAAAATAAGGGACGAGCTGGGAAAGAGAAATTAGAACGACCACTTCGTTTCCAGAGCGGTTAAATAAAAAATTTAAAAATGTATTAACCGCGGAGATTTTAAGACGCAGAGCTTTGCTTTTTCAGTGTTTTTTTCTGTATTTCTTTGCGTCTCTGCGGTTTAAAAAAACAGACTTGAACTACCCATGAACATCAAGCAGCGCCTCATCATCCTAAACTTCTTTGAATTTTTTGTTTGGGGATCGTGGCTGATTTCATTGGGAGGCTACATGATCGTCCATCTGAAATTTACCGGCGGTCAGGTGGGGAGCATCTATGGCACGATGGGCATTGCGGCTTGTTCCTTGCCGGCACCAATGGGTATCATTGCCGACCGCTGGATCAATGCCGATCCCGTGTTGGGGTTTTGTCATGTCGCAGGCGCAGGGCTCTTGGTCTCGGCCTCGACTGTAACAGTCT
>DAOMZK010000084.1:0-5297 GCA_035438035.1 Cyclobacteriaceae bacterium
GAGACTTTCCCACGCACTGCCTGAGGGGGTGATGGAATGGTCAGCCAGCTTTTTTTCGAAAAGCTTATCGAGGTTGCTCATAGCTCTTTCAATTTGGGTTGAACAAATTTTTCCGTTTCCAGTAACTTGTTTTGCAGATAACTTCTCGCCCGGCTCAGTTGCGACTTTGATGTATTTTCACTGATGCCGAGTTGGTCGGCAATCTCTTTGTGCGAATAGCCGTCAATCGCGTAAAGGTTGAACACAATCCGGTAGCCAGAGGGCAATTCGGAAACCATCTTCAGCAAATCTTCAGCTTCCAATTGGTTATCCACCCGACCCAGGTCGGGCTCGTGGTCGGCTGCTTCAATTTCTGTTTCGACGTACATGCTTTTGTTTTTTCGGAGGAAGGAGAGTGATTCATTGACTACAATTTTCCTCACCCAGCCTTCAAAACTTCCTTCATTTTTGAATTGATCAATGCGCTCAAACACTTTCATAAAAGCAGTGACGAGAACGTCCTCCGCTTCCATCCGGTCTTTCGTATACCGGCAGCAAATGGCAAACATCTTTCCGGCCAGGTGTTCATAGAGGGCCTTTTGAGCAGCCCGCTCTTTTCGCCTGCAGCCTTCAATCAGTTCAGTTTCGCGTGCCCGGTAAATCTGAAATTGCATTAGGTTAATTCAATCAGTAGATGCAGCCTTCATGCGAGAGGTTGCTTCGTGAATGAATAATTACGGGAAAATGGAGAGAAGGGTGCCTAATAGGCTACCTCGTAGTCGATAGTGATGGTTTTCCACGCGTATTGGCCGCTTTTAATGATCACCGGGTTGATATTGTTTTTCTCATCAAACAGGTTGGCATACAGGCCGTTTTTTTCTCGTGTGAATACCGAGTAAGCGCCAGGAAGCAGTTTTATCTTAAAAGTACCGTCAGCTTTGGATTGGATAGTGGCTATAATTTTAGTCTTGATGTCACGGAAAAATGGACCGACCTGCGTGACATCCTTCATTGAAGTGAGTTCGTAGATCAATACTTCCCGCACCGCACCCTGGTTGGGAGAAAGGATGGATTCCGGACCCGGCATTTGGTTTCCGGAGACCCAAAATACCTGACCACTCAATCCCTGCTTCTGGGAAAAAGTGGTTATCGTGCACAGCAGAAACAAGATGAAAAAAATGAATCTCATGCCGCCTTTTGAATCACGGTGAATTTACAAATTTCCGGCCCTGGATCACTTATACCTTTATAAAGATTTTTCGGTTGTACATCCACCGCAGAACAAAATAGAAAAAGGTTACGAAAGTCAGCGCGAACAAAAGGGAGGCAACTTTCGGTTCGAGCCAACTGGCATAAATGTGTTGAAAAATGTAAGTCCATAGTGTCTGCGTTTCTCCTGTATCGGTGCTAAGCTGAGTCCGAAGGAGTATTTTGGCAATCACCCCCGAAATCACAAATGCAAAAATCGCATTCATACCGAAATAAAGAAATGGTTTTGTCCACGATTGGCGATGTTGTACATCAATTATCCAATGGCTCGCCGCCAGTGTTTGCATGGCTAATCCCCCAGTGTACAGTACATAACTGCTCGTCCATAGAGCTTTATTGATCGGGAAAGCCATATCCCAGCAAAGTCCGGAAAGAATTAAAATTCCTCCGACGAAAAAAATCCACGTCACGCGTTCTGAGGGATTTTTTATTTTATCAAAAAGTTGGCCGGTTAAAATGCCAAGGAGTCCCGTGGCAATTGACGGTAATGTGCTGAGTGGACCTTCGGGATCCCAGGTCTTGGATTGTGACCAGAGGTGTCCATCCAGGAGTAACCTGTCAAACCAAGCCGCCAGGTTGGTGCCAGGTTCCAGGTTAGCATCACCAAAACCGGGAACGGGCACCCACGTCATCAGAATAAAATATCCAACGAGCAACGATGCGGCAATCCGTATTTGACCCAGCCAGTTTGTTTTAAAATAAATCAAAGAGCAAAAGAAAAATACAATGCTGATCCTCTGGAGCACACCGGGTATGCGAAGGGTGGATAACCGCTCCGTATCGGCCATGAGGTTCAGGGGTAGTGTAAACCAGGCCAGGAAAATTCCCAGAAAAAAAATGATGAGAGCCCGCTTAACTATTTTTATAAAGACGGCTTTTTTAAACCCTTCTTCTTTTTTCGATTTATAGGCGAAGTGAATGGAAACACCGACTATAAACAGAAAAAAAGGAAATACGAGATCCGTGGGCGTGCACCCATTCCAGTGGGCATGAAGCAAAGGACTGTACACGGAGGCCCATGAACCCGGATTGTTAACCAGAATCATGGCCATCACGGTGATGCCGCGAAAAAAGTCAAGTGAAAGGAGGCGTTTGGATTCCAACGTCTGACAGGATTTGGTTTAGGATTCGTTAAAGTTAGAATTCTCCACCATAAACACCTAAAACCTGTATTGAGGGAAGTGTTTTATTTGACAATAAAACACATTTCCCGAAGGTCACCGTAGATAAAAAACGAAGAATGCGTTGATAAAGTACAAATTTGCGTCAATCTGTGCGCATCATAACAAAGCGCTTAGCGTTTTATTATTTCCGGATTACCGCGATGTGAAACACTGCTCGCTACACCTTTTTTGATTTCCAGTTTTTCAGTCGCATTGACTTTGGCGGATGAAGCTCCGTGAGCCTCTACAATACAGTGCGCTACTTCATATCCATACGCCCTGAGTCCGGAGGCGCCAACAATATCGGCATCCATAAAAAGACCCTTACCGGAAAGTTCCAGCAGTGAAGCCCCAGTCAGCTTGACATTGAGACTGTTGATGTAAACTTCACCCTCGCCCCTGATCGCCCCTGTAAGGTTGACGTCCATTTCCTCTCCAGTAAACCCAACAAATTTGAGTTTACCGGCTCCGGTCACATCAAGGTCTTTGAGCTCCGGAAGTGTGATGGTCAGTCTCAGTTCATCTTCCTCGATGAATTTCTTTTTCCAGATGATCCTGCGGTTGTTTTTGTTCTCGATCACAAGGGTTTCTCCATTAACATAAACATCGTAGTCGTTGCGCAGGGTATTGGAACCGGTCAGCGCAACTGAGAATTGATCTCCCTTTTCAATCCGTGTATTGAAGATTCCCTTGAGTTCAATGGAAGTAAAGTCTTTTAGTCCGAATTGATCATCCGTGCTTGTTATCACATCCTTTTCAACCGGGCAGGAGACACATTGAATTCCGTTGCCTGTCATTTTCCAGGTGTGGGTATCTTCATTCAAAGAATAATGATACCGGAAATTTCCGCTGATAACGTCGGTGTCAATCAATCGCCAGAGCTTTGCATCTACTACGAAGTTCTGGTCTGTGGGAATGAAGATATCCACATCCAGTCGTTGTGCGTTGAATTTCGCATCTTTGAGGAATGTGATGTTGGAATCAAAAGAGATAATGCTGTCAGACTGGGCAACAGTATAGGTTACCATTTGTGCATTTTCACCGGCAATCTTTCGTGTCGGACCCTGGGCCTGAAAACGTTCTACTACTTTGATGTCTTTGCCGTCATATCCCCGCAGTGTAAGGGAGGTTACATTGTAGTCGTCCAATCCGACTTCGGTCAATCGGAGAACCGGAATTTTTCCGTTCGTAGTGAATAATTGTTCTGTCTTGTATTCTCCTTCTTCCTTGAAACTGAGAATTATATGTGGAAGGCTGAAGCTGATTACCGCCACACTGATGAAGAATGCAATAAAGAGTGACCAGCCAACATATTGATTGAATACCAGTCTGCGGACGATAATTGAATTTCCGATCAGGAGAATGAACAAAGCCGGAATCAGAGCCGCAAGGAAGGTAAAAACGACCGTCCAAGTCGGAAAGCTGTTGCGGATGGCATCGAGGGGAAGATTGGGAGCATACCAATTCGAAAACATAGCCCAGTCTGGAGCATTAAAAATTCCCACCAGTATCCCGAAGAAAAACAGGAGTGAGAAGAGCATGCAAACTCCCGTGAGGGTAATGATCAGGCCAATAGCAACACGCAACACATCGACCAACATTTTGAACAACGGCCCGAGTGCGTTGCCCAGTGCGGTGATTACGGCTGCAAGTGCCCGGAAGGGGAACAGGATAATTTTAGCGAGCGTACTTTCTTCCGATGCTTCTTTTTCATTTAAGCTCTTTTTTACGGATGATTCAATATTGGAAAGGGTAACAGGCTCTCCCTGCATCTGCATCTTCTCCGTAATGGTTTTGGCTTCCGGTAAAGCGATCCAGAGGATGATGTATAAGAGAATTCCCAATCCGCCGAATATGGCTGTGATCACGAGGATTATCCTTACCAGCGTCAGATCGATGCCAAAGAATGCAGCGATACCGGAGGCCACGCCTCCAATGACTTTCTTGTCCGGATTCCTGTACATTTTTTTCAGGGAAGGTTCTTCTTCCAGGTTGGATACCGGCAACAGAATCCACAGGATGATATACACGATCAGCACACTACCATAACTGCCGAGTACGAGGAGGGCGAGCAGTAGTCGTGGCCAAACGGGATCGATATTGAAGTAGTGCGCCAATCCTGAACACACCCCGCCGAGAATCTTTCTGCTGTTGTCGCGGAAGAGTTTTTTAGAGGCAGATGTTCCGGAGCTCTTTTTCTCCTGCCCGGTTTCAGGACCGCCCTGATCCTGTGCAAATTCCTGCTCCTCTGCTGCCTTGAAGTCGCTTACGCTTCCCATGGTGGCGATGAGTGTACTGACGTCTTCTGCGGTGATGACCTGTTTGCCTTCGTTGAGCCGCGATAAAAATATTTCGGCAATGCGGCCTTCAATGTCGGCCAGGATTTCACTGCTGTCGTCAAAGGCAGCGAAGTACCGGTTTACTGAATCGAGATATTTGCGGAGGGTTTCATAACCATCTTCCTCGATGTGGAAAATAATGCCGCTGATGTTGATGCTGATGTTCTTTTTCATATCTCTATCTAAAAGATAACGGTAAGGAGTTTACAATTTTATAAGGTGGCCTTTGATTTTGTCGCGATCTGGTCTGTCGAATGCAGAATTTCGTCCCAGGTGTCTGTCAATCCTTTCAGAAAGGTCGATCCGGCGTCAGTCAGTGTATAGTATTTCCGGGGGGGGCCTGATTTCGATTCCACCCATTTATATTCTACTAACCCCGCATTTTTGAGCCGGGTCAACAGGGGGTATAGCGTTCCTTCGACAACAATCATCCTCGCCGCTGTGAGTTCGTCCAGCATGTCCGAAGCATATACTTCTCCTCGTGAAATGATGTGGAGGATGCAATATTCCAATATGCCTTTCCTCATCTGTACCTGTGTGTTTTCAA
>DAOMZK010000084.1:5397-8105 GCA_035438035.1 Cyclobacteriaceae bacterium
TGGAGGATGCAATATTCCAATATGCCTTTCCTCATCTGTACCTGTGTGTTTTCAAGATTCATACAACCTCAATTAAATAAGCGCTTCATCCGACTTATACGGTAAAGTACTATGTATGGCCAAGTACTATTGAAAAAAAATGAAGTATTTTTGAATTTCGTTGATTTTTCCTTCAAAAAGCCCATTTACAAACGCTGATTCGGGGTATTTATAGGACAAGTCGGGTCGAAATGATGAAAACGGCAATAATTGATGGTTAAGGCTTTCAGGGTAAAGATTATTGCGGTTATTGGCTTTTGGCTGGCATCTTTTTTATCCCATCCTCTTTCGGCGCAATATTCAAATGAGTGGATCAATTTCACTCAGACGTATTACAAGATTCCGGTTTCTAAAAACGGAATTTATAAAATCACCTATTCCGACCTCCAGGCTGCAGGTGTTCCCCTCGCTGGTATCGACCCCCGGCGCATCAATATATTTCACCGCGGAACCGAGCAAGCCATATTTGTACAAGGACAGGCCGACGCACAATTTGATCCTGCCGATTACATTGAATTCTATGGTCAACGCAACGATGGCACCCTCGATACGGATTTATATATCCCCGGAGCCCAGCCTCATACCTTTTACAATTTATACAGTGATACCACTGCCTACTTCCTGACCTGGAACCCGTTGCCGGTGCAGGGAAGGCGAATGACTTCTTTCTTCGAAACGAATAGTTCTTTGTTACCTGTCCAGACTTTTCATCGTGAATCAAGACTGGATTTATTCACCAGTCAGTATTCAGGAGGACTCACGATCTCAGGCGAAATTCAGGATACTCGATTTGATACAGGTGAGGGATGGACAGGCCCACTCATTTGTACACAACTCTCGGGATGTACCGGTCTGCAGGATTTTGTAGTCGACAATGTTGGGCTTGGCGTTTCTGCCGCAGGACTTCCCCAACTTGAAATACAGATGGTTGGCCGCGAACTGGTTACACACCTGGCCCAGATTTATGCGGGAACCAATTCAGGCGCTTTGCGATTGGTGGCCAGTGCCAATTTTTCAAGTTTTGATCCCCACACTGTTGTGGCACCGATTGCATGGTCTGACATTGGCGCCAATGGAAAAATGACGGTGCGGGTCCAACTCACACCCACCGGATCCAAGGATCTTATCAGTGTGTCGTACATCAAAGTAAATTTCCCGCAGCAGTACAATCTCAATGGGTCGGTTGAAAAGGTTTTCAATACCGAACCGGACGCACTTAATAAATCCTATGTTGAATTTATCAATGCTCCTGCAGGCGCTCGAATCTGGGACATTACGGATGTCAACGATGTGGGAACAATTGGTTCGGTATCGGTATCTGGAGGCATTGGTGCAATCGTACCCTCCACATCTCAATCAAGAAAATTATATGTGACGGCTTCCACCTTGTCTTCCACACTGAGTAAAGTCGGCTTCCGGTCAATCTCACCTTCGCTGGCGAAATTTGTCATCATCTCTCATCGCTCGCTCATGCAGCCCGCCTTAGGTTATGGCGACGCCGTGAAAGCCTATGCATCCTATCGCGCGTCAACGGCAGGCGGAGGGTATGACACCCTCACTGTAGCCATGGACCAATTATACAACCAGTTCAACTATGGCGAAACTTCTCCGCGAGCGATTTACCAATTCATGAAGTACCTGGTAAACGGTGGCGATCCGCGCTATTTGTTTCTTGTCGGAAAAGGTCTCGAAGTTTCTCAAGGATATAACCGGAAAACTCATCTTCCCACTGATTTTAAGGATTTGGTTCCGGCTGCGGGTATGCCTGGAGCAGATATGGCGTTTACTGCCGGACTTGCAGGAACCACTTTTGAGCCTGCCGTGGCCACTGGTAGGCTAACCGCCAGCACGGCAGCGCAGGTAGCTGCTTATCTCAACAAAGTAAAAGAAACGGAGACGGCTCCGTATGATGATTTGTGGCGAAAGGATTTGCTCCATCTGAGTGGAGGAATCAATGCAGGTGAACCTGCACTCTTCAGACAATACGTGGATGGTTTTAAAAATGTGGCGGAAAGTTATTACCTCGGCGGAAATGTGCAAACTATTTCCAAGCAGTCTCTCAATGTTGAGTTAATCAATGTGAAGGACCAGGTGAATAAAGGATTGAACCTGATAACTTTTTTTGGTCATTCCGGCCCCGGAACGATTGATATTGACATTGGATATGTGAGTGATCCTATCATGGGCTACCACAACGTTGGAAAATATCCGGCGTTCCTTATCAATGGCTGTAATGCCGGCCGTTTTTTTGATAACCGAGTGACCTTTGGAGAAGATTGGATGCTAACGGCAAGCAAAGGAGCGAAGGCATTTATTGCGCATAGTTATTTTGGATTTCCGAACACGCTCAAAGATTATTCAGACACTTTTTATTCGGTGGCCTATGCCGACTCCGCTTTTATGCGAAAAGGAATCGGGGAGATTCAGAAAGAAACGGCCCGGCGCTATCTGACTTTTGCCGGCACGAGCATAAGTCCGCTTACGCAGGCCCAGCAAATGGTATTGCTGGGTGATCCGGCTGTGCAGCTTTTTGGTGCACTGAAACCGGATTATGAAGTCAGCAATGGTTCACTCGCTGTCATTTCTCTCGATGGCAAGCCGGTGAATGCGCAGTCCACTTCATTCGCGGTGGATGTTCGCATCAGAAATTTTGGAAGGGCATTGACCGG
>DAOMZK010000085.1:0-8077 GCA_035438035.1 Cyclobacteriaceae bacterium
AATTCTGCAATATCACTTCAGCTTCTTCGAGGGTGATACCCTCCGGTGCAGTGATCAGATTCTCACGGGTCATAATTTTCTCCACCGGGATCGACATGTCTTTCTGAAATCTCAAATCACGGTTGGTGATAATGCCGACCAATTTCCCGTTACCATCAATTACCGGTATGCCGCCAATTTTAAATTCACGCATGATCTTTTCGGCATCCCGGACTTTGGCATTACTGAGCAAGGTGACTGGGTCAAGTATGAGTCCGCTCTGCGAGCGCTTCACTTTGCGCACCTGGTCCGCCTGCTCTTCCAGGCTCATGTTTTTATGGATGAAACCTATCCCTCCTTCGAGTGCCATTCCGATGGCCAGGGCCGATTCCGTTACGGTATCCATCGCCGCCGACAGAATGGGAATGTTCAGCTTGATATTTTGAGTAAGGTAGGTAGTGGTGTCAGTTTCGCGTGGGAGGACCTCACTGTAGGCCGGAACCAGCAGAACGTCGTCGTAGGTGAGGGCTTCAAAGAGAAACTTGGCTGAATGTAAGGCCATGGCAAATAAATTAGGATTGATTATTTGCCGGGTAAAGCTAATGCCTAATATGGTCATTCCAAAACAAAAGAATGGCCGTCATCGCCAGTCTGCGCAATAAGGAAATACGGCGGATCAAAAAGCTATATTTGCTACATGAAAAGACTATTTTTTATGGCCTGTCTTTTGGTATGGACCGGCCTGTGTGTAGGTCAGCATCAAACGGGCAAGGCTTCATTCTATGCTGACAAATTTGAGGGACACCTGACCGCGAACGGAGAAAAGTATCATCACAATAAGCTTACCGCAGCCCATAAATCATTACCCTTTGGCACCCGTGTGCGTGTCACCAACATGGCCAACCAGCTCACGGTGGAGGTGGTCATCAATGACCGTGGACCCTACGCCGAGGGCAGAATCATCGACTTGTCGAAATCAGCAGCAGAAAAACTCAATTTTGTCAACCAGGGACTGACGGAGGTTAAAATTGAAGTGATCGATGCGGGAGACGGTAAAAGCGGTATGGAAGTAAAAATGATCGACAGGGTAAGTGTGGATGAGAAGGAATTCTATGATTTTGAAATTGAACGTCTTGAGCCCAAAGGTTTCGGTGTTCAGATCGGCACCTATCAGGAATTAGTCAATCTGATGCGACTCGCCGACAATCTGAAAAGTTCTTATCAGAAGAAAGTTACGGTTCAGGTAAAAATTCTAAACGGGGTGAAATACTACAGCCTGATCCTGGGACAATTTCCCAATCGTGACAAGGCGGACAAATTTCTTTCATCGGTCAAGAAGAAATATCCTGATGCTTTTATTGCTGAGTTTAACAAGATGAAGTGATTCTGAATCGGGATAAGTCATTTCTACTTCTCCGATAGAATTTGATTTTAACGGATCATCGCTTCCAAACCAGTTCAATCCGGCATAGTTTTCCAAAAAATAATATTGTGGAAGTTCTCGGATACCTCGCTGCCATTTCAATTGGCCTCGTACTGGGCCTGCTGGGCGGTGGCGGATCCATTCTTTCCGTTCCCATCCTTGTCTATCTTTTCCACCTGGATCCGGTAAGGGCATCCGCATATTCATTATTCATTGTAGGGGTCACCAGCCTGGTGGGAGCAATTCCAAAATACAGGAATCAACTTGTCAACCTTAGAACAGGAATATTGTTCGGCATCCCTTCCATCCTCAGTATTTTCGCAACGCGCAAATGGATTGTCCCGGTTATTCCTGATGTGCTGTTTACTACCGGAGAACTTGTAGTTACTAAACGCCTGCTGCTGCTGGGGCTATTTGCGGTGCTCATGCTCCTGGCTGCCATTCCCATGATTCGCGGCCGGAACAATTTCACTTCTGACAATCAACGTTTCCGTACTTTCCTTGTAATCGTAGAAGGTTCACTAATCGGATTCCTTACCGGGCTTGTCGGTGCCGGGGGAGGCTTCCTTATTATTCCGGCACTTGTTTTTCTTACCGGTTTACCTTTCAAAACCGCAGTGGGCACTTCCCTTTTTATAATCAGTGTCAATTCATTGTCGGGATTCGCGGGGGATCTGCTGAATTATTCCATGGACTGGTCCTTTCTCCTCGCCATCAGTGCTATGGCCATCATCGGGATTCTGCTGGGCAACCATTGGTCAAAAAAAATCCCAGCCGATCAGTTGAAGAAGGCATTTGGCTGGATCATCCTGTTCATGGGCTTCTATATTCTCTACAGGGAAATTTTTTGATTCTGTTGCTAAACCGGCAATAACCTGCTGATATTCAGGTATTCCATACCATTCTTAATTGAAAGTTCCTAAATTAGGAAGTCTGAACCCCCTTATTATGCTGAAACGATACACCTTTTGGCTATGGACAACTTCTGTCCTGCAATTGCTAACCGCTTTTGTTCATTCCCTCAGCTTTCTTAATGAGCCAGAGGCTAAAAATGAATCGGAAAAAAAATTGTTTGAGTTACTTGACCAATACAAATTTGATTTTGGTGCCGGGTTTCATCATACCATGACCGACTTCTTTAATGCATTGAGTGTGTCATTCTCACTTTTATATTTGATGGGTGGCCTGACAACCCTCTACCTGCTTCAGAAAAAAATTCCACAGGGGATTATGAAAGGTATTACCGGAATTCAAACGCTCGTCTTTGGGATTTCATTTTTGACTGTACTCTTGCTGACCTTTCTGCCGCCGATTATCATGACCGGTTTGGTATTCATTTCTCTCTCCTTTGCCTATGCAACCAACCACATCCACTTTATTAAACTAGACGAGAATTGACTTCTCGATGATGTCGCTGCATTCGTGAATCTGATCTTCTGTGATCACGAGGGGCGGTGCCAGGCGAATGATGTTCCCGTGAGTGGGTTTTGCCAAGAGGCCGTTTTTAGCAAATGTAAGGCAGAGGTTCCAGGCCGTTTCGCTTTCAGGTGCGTCATTGATGAGAATGGCATTCAGTAATCCTTTGCCCCTCACCTGGCTGATCAAACCGGTTTTCTTCATGAGACCCCTCATGCGGTCGCGGAATATATTTCCAAGATGCTCAGATTTTTCTTCAAGCTGCTCGTCTTTTACCACCTGTAAAGCCTCCATGACCAAAACAGCAGCGAGCGGATTCCCACCAAAAGTAGATCCGTGTTCACCTGGCTTTATCACCAGCATGATTCTATCATCTGCAAGCACACAGGAAATGGGCATCACACCTCCGCTTAATGCTTTTCCCAGTATCAGTATATCCGGCCGCACCGACTCATGATCCGAGGCAAGCATTTTTCCAGTCCGCGCAATCCCCGTTTGGATTTCATCCATCAGCAGCAACACGTTGTTTTTCTTGCAAATTCTTTCTGCCGCTTTCAGGTATCCTTCCTTCGGAACATACACTCCCGCTTCTCCCTGGATAGGTTCCATTAATAGGGCGCACACCCTCGGATCGGAGGTTGCTTTTTCAAGCGCAGCAATATCATCGTAGGCAATAATGTTGAATCCCGGCATGAAGGGCCCGAATCCATTTTTGGCAGAGGGATCTGTGGATGCTGAAATGATTGTGGTCGTTCTTCCGTGAAAATTCTGTTTCAGCGCAATAATAATGGCTTCATTTTCCGGAATTCCTTTTACCGTATAGCCCCATTTGCGGGCGAGTTTGATCGCAGTCTCATTCGCTTCCGCACCACTGTTCATGAAAAGCGCCTTCTGATAGCCAAAGGTATCGCAGATATATTTTTCCGCCAGGCCAAGTTTGTCATTGTAAAATGCCCGGGAAGTCAGTGTAAGTTCTTTTGACTGTTCAGTAAGCGCCCGGATAATTCTGGGATGGCAATGTCCCTGGTTTACCGCGCTGTACGCTGAAAGAAAGTCATAGTATCGCTTCCCCTCCACATCCCACAGGAATACGCCTTCACCCTTGCACAGCACAACAGGAAGCGGGTGATAGTTGTGAGCCCCATATTGTTCTTCAAGCTGAATGGCCGCAGCAGAAGTCATCGATTCGACCATATTCAATCCATTTGGCTGCAAAGATAATGAGGAATACACAAACGGGACGCCGGCATTCAGTTGACAGAAAGATTCTTTTCATTCAGGAAAATCCTCAACATATTTGCGGTACCTATCCCCTCAACCTGATCATGAAATATAAGCGCCTCCTTCTCAAACTTAGCGGTGAAGCCCTTATGGGTAAATCCAAAGCTACCAGTCTTGACCATGAGGTCCTTGAACAATATTCAAAAGAAATCAAGGCTATCAAGGAATATGGCGTCGAGATCGCCATAGTTATCGGCGGCGGAAATATTTTCAGAGGCGGCCAGGCAGAAGCACTTGGCATTGATCGGGTACAAGGCGACTATATGGGCATGCTGGGAACGGTAATTAACGCCATGGCCTTACAAAGCGCACTGGAACGGCATGGCATGTTTACCCGGCTCATGGCCGGTATCAAGATGGAACAGGTGTGTGAACCTTTTATCCGCCGCCGTGCCATTCGCCACCTTGAAAAGGGTCGGATTGTAATTTTTGGAGCCGGTATCGGGAACCCCTACTTCACCACGGACTCCACCGCCAGTTTACGGGCGATTGAGATTCAGGCGGATGTAGTGCTGAAGGGGACGCGCGTAGATGGCGTATACTCCAAAGACCCGGAGAAATTCGCAGATGCCAAACGCTACACCACGTTGTCATTTCAGGAAGCCTATGAAAAAAATCTGAATATCATGGACATGACGGCATTCACACTTTGCATGGAAAACAAATTGCCCATTATTGTCTTTGATATGAATAAGCCAGGGAATCTGCTGAAAGTCGCCAAGGGTGAGGAAGCCGGAACTTTGATAAGCTAAGCCTTTGTTCGACACGCACTATATTCGCCTACATTCTTAACTGATATTTCATTTATGGAAGAAATTGAATTATTTCTTGATGATGCGAGGGATCAGATGAACAAGGCCCTGAACCATGTTGCCCAGGAGTTGACCAAAATCAGGGCAGGCAAAGCAAATCCCTCCATGCTCGACGGCATCCAGGTGCCTTACTACGGCGCGATGAGTCCGCTCAACCAGATTGCTTCGATTACCTCGCCCGATCCGCGCACTTTATTTATCAAGCCATGGGAGAAAAGTCATATCCAGGAAATTGAAAAGGCCATTATGGTAGCCAATCTTGGTCTCACGCCGCAAAATGACGGCCAGCAGGTAATCATCAACATACCGATGCTGACGGAGGAGCGCCGAAAACAGTTGGTGAAACAAGTACATGGAGAAGGTGAGCAGGGCAAAATAACCATCCGCAGCGTGCGCAAAGAAACCAATGAGTCATTGAAGAAAATAAAAGGCGCTCCTGAGGATGATGTCAAAAACGCTGAGGAGGGTGTCCAAAAACTTACCGATGAGTACAGCGCCAAGATTGATGCGATGATGAAGAAAAAAGAGGGGGAGATCATGACTGTTTAATTTGAAAATGATTCAATTTGAAAATTGAAAATGCGCAACAATAAATTCTGAGCCAGATTCAAATATTTATTCAGGGAACGAGGCATTCTTTTACCGTATTTCAAAAATTTTCAAATTAATTAATGTATCCCGTACTTTTTGAACTCGGCCCTGTAACCATTTACGCCTACGGTTTTTTTATTGCTCTCGGTGCAATCGCCGGATTTTCCTATATGGCATGGCAGGGAAAAATTCAATTCGGAACTTCACTGGATAAATCCAATTCGCTTTTCTTGCTGATGGTGGGTGGTGGTGTGGTGGGGGGAAAATTATTTATCATCTTCGAAAACCCCGCCTACTATCTTCATCATCCTGCATTACTTTTTTCCGGTAGCGGTTTCGTTTTTTATGGATCGCTCATCACCTGCATTCCCCTAATGCTTTGGTTTTTCAGAAAAAATAAAATACCGCTGTGGCCGATGCTGGATATCATGGCCATCACCACCTGCATTCTTCATGGGTTGGGGCGCATAGGATGCTTCATGGCGGGTTGTTGTTATGGTATTCCAACCGACAGTATTTTCGGTGTCATCTTTACCGATCCGCTTTGCCAGGCTGAACCCTTACACACTGCTCTTCACCCTACACAGTTGTACGAGTCATCGCTTATTTTCATCATTCTGACAGGCCTCATCCTTTTAAAAAGAAAACGACAATTTGATGGTCAACTCTTCCTGGTGTACATCATGGCTTACGGTGCAGGACGTGCCTGGCTTGAAATTTACAGAGGCGATCTCAGCAGGGGGTTCGTCATTGAAGAAATGCTCTCCAACTCACAGTTCATCTCCATTCTCATGGTGGGTATCGCACTGTACTTCTATGTTAAAAGAAGAAACGCTAACTTGCTCTCCACCAAGCATAATATTCATGGAAAATGAAAACTTCGGACAAAAAGTAAAACGCAAGACCAAAAGTTTTATGAAAAAATTTCTGCTGGTTGTTTTTATTCTTGGCATTGCCGTATTCAGTTTCCTGTATTGGGGAACGTATGAGAGCGGCATCTGGGCTGGCAAAGTAATAAGTGTAAGTAATAAGGGTATGATCTTCAAAACCTATGAAGGCAAACTTAATGTGGAGACCTTTGGTTCTTTGAAAGGTGCAAGCCCAATTGCAGAGTCCCGCGATTTCTCAGTTGAGGGCAGCGAAACCGAGCTGATTAAAACCCTTGAAGAGGTTGCTCTAAGCGGTGAACGGGTGAATTTGAAATTCAAGAAACGATACATGCGGTTCTTCTGGCGCGGTGACACCAATTACTTCGTTACGGAAGTCGAACGGCTAAAATAAAGTGGGGTGAAAAATTCTGTTCAGATTGTAGTCTATGGCTCCTACGGCTATACCGGAAAGCTCATTGTTAAGCTTTGTAAAAACAAAAAACTTGAAGTGGTTCTCGCGGGACGCAATGAAGCTTCTCTAAAACTGCAAAGTCAGGAAACCGGATATCCCTACCAGGTTGTCGACAGTCAGGATGCGGAAGGATTGAAAAAATTGCTACAACCGGCTGCACTCGTTATTCATTGCGGTGGACCTTTCCGTTATACGGCAAAAACAATGGCAGCAGCGTGCCTCGCTACACAAACCCATTACACCGACATTACCGGAGAATATCTGGTTTTTGAATCTCTCCCTGAATTGGATGCCGCGGCGAAAGAAATTAATATTATGATCATGCCAGGAACCGGATTCGACGTGGTTCCTTCAGATTGCCTTGCGCTGCATCTTAAGAACCGGCTTCCTTCTGCTACCCATCTGCAACTTGCTTTTACCATGTCCAAGGGAGGACTGTCACGCGGGACCAAGAAAAGCATGACTGAAGGGCTTGGCGATGGCGGCCTGATCCGTAAAAACGGCAAGCTTACCCACATCAACCTGGGAGACAAATCCCTGGATATTGATTTCGGCAGTTTCCGCTCAAAGGCGCTGTGTATCCCGTGGGGTGATATTTCAACTGCCTGGCGGAGTACCGGCATACCAAACATCGAAGTGTACACCGGCGCTACAGATAAAATGATCAGCAATGCCCGAATGACAAAATATTTCAACTGGTTCCTTCGGATGCGTTGGGTAAAAAATATTGCACTCAAACAAATAGATAAAAAAGCGCCCGGACCCAGTGACGAAAAACGGGAAAGCGGCAGGAGTTTTCTATGGGGCAAAGTGAAGGACGATTCAGGAAAAGAATGTGTGTCAAGGCTGGAGACCGTCAGTGGATATTCTTTAACCGCAATAACTGCCGTATTGATTGCAGAGAAAATCCTGAAAGGAAATTTTAGAGCTGGCTACCAGACTCCCGCCATGGCCTACGGCCCGGATTTGATTCTGGAAGTGGATACCACAAAAAGAACCGATGTCTGACGACACCGTTATTTTACAAAAATCACGTTCTCTTTTTTTGTTACAAGCTTACCGAAAGGTCTGAGTGAGAATTTTCTGTTCACGGCAAGGTTTTCAAATTCTTCTGCCTTATCCGCATCAACTGCCACCAACAGCCCTCCACTGGTTTGCGGATCTGCCAGAATTATACGTTGCCTATCGCTAATGGTTGAAATCTTGTCCCCATAGCTTTCCCAATTGCGATGCG
>DAOMZK010000086.1:0-8045 GCA_035438035.1 Cyclobacteriaceae bacterium
CCCTCAACAAAATCCATCAGCCGCTGGCCCGGGGCCGTCTGACTGCCACCCGATACTTCACAAGCCCGCCGTTCCACTTCTCTTTGGAAATACATGCCCGCCAAGGGTCCCCAATCGCTCTTCATAAAATCCTCGACTTCTACAGCCATGACAATACCAGAATTAGCAAACCTGGAATCCCTCCTTGAAGGACTCATTCCGTTGACCACAACTTCCCCCGGTGAAGTCGCTGCAGGAACAATAAATCCACCGGGACACATGCAAAAAGAAAAGACGCCTCGTTGTTGCGAGCCACTCCCAAACTGATGAACGAGGGCATAGGAGGATGCCGGCAGCCAGGGGCCGCGATCGCCATCGCAATGATATTGTATCGAATCAATCAAAGCTTGTGGATGCTCTGCCCGCACACCCAATGCAAATGGCTTCGGCTCGAGTAAAACCTTGTGCCTGTGAAGTAATTCAAATATATCCCGGGCTGAATGTCCGGTTGCGAGTACAACTGCCTTACCAGGAATAAATCCATTGTGAGTTTTGACTCCCTTTAATTCATCACCTTCAATCTGCAGGTCCGTGACTTTGGTATTAAAATAAATTTCACCACCGGCCTGCAGTATGGTGTTCCTCATTTCACTGATCAACCGGGGAAGTTTATTGGTTCCTATATGGGGATGAGCATCAAACAAGATTTCTTCAGTGGCCCCATGCACCACCAGAATTTCAAGAATCTTTCGGATATCACCTCGTTTGTTTGACCGCGTGTATAATTTCCCATCAGAATAAGTCCCGGCACCCCCTTCGCCAAAGCAATAGTTGGAATCCGGGTTTACAATATGGTCCTTATTGATCGCAGCAATATCCCTCCTCCTTGCCTGCACATCCTTTCCGCGCTCCAGTACAATCGGCTTGATGCCGGATTCCAATAATCTAAGTGCGGCAAAGAGTCCACAGGGTCCGGCTCCGACTATGATAACCTGGTCCTCCCTGGTCAGCGAAGGATAAGACTTGACATACGTGATCGATTTACTTACTTCCTCACGGGAAATAACTTCTCCGAGAATTTTTACGACCACTTTCTTACCCCGTGCATCTATTGATCTACGGAGAGGATGAAATACAGTGTCACCGTCAGTCTGCAGATGAAGTTTATCTGCGACAATCTGCCTGAACAATTCAGGGTCATAGGCCTCCTGCGGCGCAAGAGAAAGTTCAATCTGTTTTGACATGAAAGGCAGCTAACCTTTAAATGTGAGTTATGCTAATTTATCTTCTTCCGTCGAATGAAAATGAATAACCGAAATTCAAACCGATGCGGAAGCTCTGTGAAAAGTTATTTTGATTTATCGAACTGAAAGCACTTTCAAAAAACGGATCAACATCAAACATCCTGTATCCCACATCATACGCCACATACGCATCAATGGTAAATCCATCTCCATTGTTTTTCTGCATCAGGCGTGTACCTAGCATGACGCCATACTCAGCCTTTTGTTCAGTGGCACTGGCAGTGATCAGGTTGTTGGGAGAACTGGGGAATGCTACATTGTTGAAGTAACCAATGTTGGTAAACCGGACTTCATGCCCGAAATACCACATACCCATTTTAAAATTGTTATAGAATTTTTGCTTAAGTGCAATCGCATATCCGCGCTGGTAAACGGTTCCGGAGGGCACTTCCGAGTCTGAAGTGAAAAAGGGCGACCGGATTCCTTCAAATTCAAATTCATGTCCCAGTCGCTCTTCATTATAAAACTCAATCCCGAGCGGCATCCGGCCCACAAAAGCCATCATGGGGTTTGCACCAATGATAACAGACCGGTACTCCGGATAGCGAGGTTGAAAATAGTAAAATCCTTGCCTCCTTGAATTGCGGACCGCTGTGGTGACATTTTTATTCTTATTGATCAACGCATTGATTTCTGTTGCCAATTCGTTGTTTTCATAGAATGGTTTGTAATACCCCGAGAGCACGCCGTCCGGTTCATAAAGTTCCCATGTTCCCACGCGCAGGTCGTCTTCCATCTGGCCCTTTGTCTGCAGGGTGCCACTCGGGTAGTATCCCTTATATACGCCCTTCCCCTGAACATAATCGCACTCACCGCTCACCTTTCCATCCTGAGAATAAAATGTCCATTTCCCCTCATATTTCCCCTTGACGATCATCCCTTTGGTCTTCAGCTTTCTCTCCGAATAAAATTCCCTGTACTCACCCGTTCCATCTTCAAATGTAATCTCATTCTTGATTGAGCCGTCTTTGTTATAGGTACTCCAGTAGCCACTTTTTCTGCCGCCGGAATATTCACCAGAAGAACTCACGGTGCCATCCTCAAAATAGTATGTCCACTTTCCTACCGTTTCATCGTTTTCATAATTTCCTGATGAAGAAACTTTTCCTGTGGGAAAATAATGTTTCCATTCACCTGTTTTCTTTCCATTAACAAAATCACCTTCGCTGCTTAATGTACCATCCTCTGCGAAGTATCGCCAATGGCCCACATTTTTTGGGCCTGACTTGGGGCCTTCCGCAAATACTTTTCCGGAGTGGTAATATTCAGTATACCGTCCATGATCGTCATCATATTCGATTTCACCCCGCTTCTTCTCATCTTCAAAATAAAAAGTCCACAAACCTGAACGCTTATTGGCTACATAGTCCCCCTTTTCTCTCAACTCACCGCTTTCATAGTAAATCTTCCATTCACCTTCCTTGTTTCTTCCGTTGACCATCCCTTCCATGCTCTTTGTTCCATTCTCGTAGAAGTACTCCCACAGTCCGTAGTTTGAACTTTGGCGTAAAATTCCCCGCATTTTCAGATTGCCAGTTTCAAAATAGAATTCCCAGACCCCGGTGGTCTCGTTGTTGACAAATTGGCCTTTCGATTCAATATTGCCGTTCAGGAAATAAGACAGATACCTGCCATTGAGAACATTTTCAATGGTGTCTTTAACCTGATAAATCTCTTTGATATTTTTCTTGGCCGCATCGTGGTAGGAATACCGCGTAAAATTTTGCGCCTGACCGATTACCGGAACGATAACAACCAACAGCCAGGCCAACTTCTTCACTTGGAGGTATTTAGAATAAGTAAAGTTAGTAAAAAGTAAGGATTGTTCATGCCCCGGGCATGTTTGCATCCGGCTATTTCTTACGCAAAATCTCTTCGATAGCGGGTTTACCCCATTCTGCTTTTTCGGATTCTGACCAGAGCTCCGGAAAAAAAATAATTTTCTGAAACCGCGGCGGCAGATACTTCTGCCAGTTGGTTCCTCCCGTTGCTCTGATGTCCTCAGGATCCCGCTGGAGATATTGGCCGGCCGATTTCATGTGGGCCAGGGGCCAAAAGACGTTGGCCAACAAATCATACTCACGCAGTTTGATAACAGCCTGTGTACTCTTCGTAAAATAATTTTGAAACAATTTTCTCAAGTTGCGATCTTTGTGCTTCACTCCCGCTTCCATGAATTGCTTCATGTATTTTTCCTCGAACTGCTGAAGCGTCAGGGTCTTCTTTCCTGAAGCCAGTTCGGTGGCGCCACTTCTCCAGTACAGTTTTTCCACCAACGTTTCCATATTAACATTTTCATGAAGTGTCGCCCTGTCGGCTGCGCCAACCAGATTGATCATATCGGTTGAACAAATCTCAATTAACCTGTATTGCGCGGATTGGAAACCGCTGGCAGGAAGCAGGGACATTCTAAACTTTAAAAACTGATCCCTTTCCATACCCATGCTCATCACGTCAAAAGAATCAGAAAGATTTTTGAAATACCGGATGATGCGATCCAATCTCATGAGAAAGAAACTCTCCTCCGGTATGGGCTGCGCTGTGATTTGATCAATCTCCCAAAGAATAAGATTAAAATAGAGTTCGGTAATCTGATGATAGATGATAAATACTTTCTCATCGGGAAACTGCGTCTTTGGATTTTGGAGACTCAATAGGGTGTCGAGATGAATGTAATCCCAATAAGTCAGGTAATCTGAATGTAATAAGCCATCGAGGTAAGAAGATAAATCCTGACCCATGACAGCGTATTTCTGCTGCAGCTTGAGCAACTGTTCACGTAACTTCGGATCAATAGCAGAGTCCATTCAATTCGCTAAATTTGAAGCAAAATACGAATAGTATGTCAACCCTTCCGGCTCAGACCTCGAAAACTAAAAAATCACTCAAACCCGATGCCTACGAGCATCCTGATTTTTATCAGCTCGACAGTCTGTTGACGGAAGAACATAAGTTGATACGTTCATCCATCCGGGACTTCGTCAAACGGGAGATTACTCCCCACGTGGAAGACTGGGCACAACGCGCACATTTTCCATATGAATTGGTAAAGAAATTCGGAGAGATCGGGGCATTTGGGCCTACCCTTCCACAGGAATATGGCGGTGGCGGCCTCGACTACATTTCCTATGGCATTCTCATGCAGGAGATCGAGCGGGGAGATTCCGGCATGCGGTCAACGGCATCGGTACAAGGCTCGCTCGTGATGTATCCCATCTATAAATTCGGAAACGAAAATCAACGCAAAAAATATTTACCCAAACTTGCCTCCGGAGAATGGCTCGGCTGTTTCGGACTGACTGAACCGGATCATGGCTCCAACCCCGGAGGGATGGTTACACATTTTAAAGATGCAGGCGACCATTACATTTTAAATGGTGCCAAGATGTGGATTTCCAATTCACCTCGTGCTGATGTCGCCGTGGTGTGGGCAAAAAATGAAGCAGGCCGGATTCATGGACTAATAGTGGAACGCGGCATGCCTGGATTTTCAACTCCGGAAACTCATGGCAAATGGTCACTGCGGGCCAGCGCTACCGGTGAACTTGTCTTTGATAACGTGAAAATTCCAAAAGAAAATGTGTTGCCCAACAAATCCGGTCTTGGTGCTCCGCTCATGTGTCTTGATTCCGCGCGTTATGGAATTGCGTGGGGAGCGCTGGGGGCTGCCATGGATTGTTATGAATCCGCCAGGCGATATGCAATGGAAAGAATTCAGTTCGGAAAGCCCATTGCATCCTATCAACTCGTTCAGAAGAAACTTTCGGAAATGCTTACTGAAATTACAAAAGCACAGCTTTTGAACTGGCGATTGGGAACACTGATGAATGAAGGGAAGGCAACCACCGCTCAAATATCATTGGCCAAGCGCAACAATGTACAGGTTGCCCTGGAAATTGCAAGAGAGGCCCGGCAGATTCATGGTGCAATGGGAATTACCGGCGAGTATTCTATTATGAGACACATGATGAATCTTGAGTCTGTCGTGACCTATGAAGGAACACAGGATATCCATTTGCTTATCCTTGGGAATGAAATTACGGGTATACCTGCGTTTAGTTGATCTTATTGACCTTTGACTAGAATTCTAACTGTTCTTGGTGCCCGCCCCCAGTTTATCAAAGCTGCCACAGTTTCGCGTGCATTGAAAAAATGGCAAGCCAAAGAAATCATTGTTCACACCGGGCAGCACTTTGATGAGAATATGTCTGACGTATTTTTCAGGGAGATGGATATTCCCAAGCCGGACTATAATCTGAACATCAACAGCCTGAGTCATGGCGCGATGACAGGCCGAATGCTCGAGAAACTCGAAGAAGTCATGATTAAGGAAAGGCCGAATTGTGTGCTGGTATACGGGGATACCAATTCTACTCTAGCCGGTGCGCTTTCAGCAGCAAAGCTTCATATTCCGGTAGCCCATGTCGAAGCCGGACTGCGGAGCTTTGATATGAAGATGCCGGAAGAAATCAATCGGATATTAACCGATAGAATCAGCAGGATACTATTCTGCCCGACTCACACTGCGGTTAAGAATCTCAAAAGCGAGGGTTACGGAAAGTTTGACTGCGAGATTGATCAGGTTGGTGATGTCATGTATGACGCAGTGCTGTTTTACAAACAAAAGGCAAAGACTGTTTCCTCCGTTCTTGAAAAGCTGGCTTTGAAAAAGAATGAATTTATTATTGGCACACTCCATCGTGCTGAGAATACAAATGATCCAGCAAGGTTGAAATCCATTTGCCATGCTTTAAATGAAATTAATAAAACCATACCCGTTGTACTTCCCCTTCATCCCAGGACAAAAGAATTTCTGACCCGGCATAAAATCCGGCTAAATGTAAGACTTATCGATCCTGTCGGCTATTTTGATATGCTTATGCTGCTGGAAAATTGCAAACTTGTACTTACTGACAGTGGTGGCCTGCAGAAAGAAGCTTATTTCTTTAAAAAATTCTGTATTACACTCAGGGATCAGACTGAATGGGTTGAGTTGGTTGACGCCGGAGCAAATGAAATTGTCGGAGCTGACGCCAAAGCCATCCTGCGCAGTTTTGCAAAAAACAAATCCAAGGTAATTTCTTCCAAGTCACTCTATGGGAAGGGAGACGCTGCAAATAAAATTGCAAAACGTCTCGCAAGTTTCTAGGACTTTAATACAAGAGACGAAGGCCACAACGTTACTTTTTTTTGTGTTCTTTGTGCTCTTTGTGACCTCGCATTAATTTTAATCCAGGTCACAATCACATACACTAGTTATCACTTTCAATATAAGCTTGAACATCAATCCTCTGCACCGGATTGAGAGGATCATTGGAGTACACTGTAACTGCTTTCATCTGGGTTCCACTCCTGTTCTGCGGTTTGAATGAAATCTTTAAGTGAGTTGAATCTCCCGGACGAATGGATTTTTTTTCAACTTCAGCACTTATGCAGGGACAATTGCCCAGCAAGGCCCGAATCAACAACTCCTTTTTTCCTGTATTGATAATGGTCACATTCCTTTCAATCAGTTCACTCCGGCCAAACCGGCCCAGATCAACTGTTGGTTCCTTGATCTGAAGCGAAGGGCTCCTCCTGGCTTCCTCCGGTGTGGGTACAGGAAAATATTCTTCTACGGTGGCATATACCGGGATCAATTTAATTTCATTGCCCGGGTCATTGGTTACGAGTTGAATGTTGTCGGGAGCAAACCCAAACTGGCCTCTTTGTTTGGCATCATAGGTGATCCGAATAATGCCTTTGGCTTTTGATCCAATAACAAATGGAATTTCAATTTTGAGATGCGGTGGACCAGATGCATTGATCAGTGATATGGAATTCTGGCCTGCATTCGTAAAATAAAATTCCTTCTGGACTGGCGGTTGATTGATGTACACTTTGTTAAAATTAAAAGAGCGTGAGGCAAACATCAGATTGCCGAATGCAACAGAAAATTCACTTTTACTGCCACCAATTTCAGTTTTAACCACTCCCTTTATTTGCAAAATCACAGGGTTAGGATCCAGATCAGTTACAACCGTAAGTGTTTTATTAAAATAGCCCGGACGGCCACGCGGATCAAAACTGGCCTTGATAAAACCGGCTTTTCCAGGAAGCACAGGAGACTGTGACCAGCCAGGAGTGGTACAGCCGCAGGATGCCTGGACGGAAATTATTTTCACCGGGAACCCGCTTGTGTTGGTGAATATGAATTCGTATTCCACATTCCCTCCTGCTTCCGTGATCTCACCAAAGTCATATATCTTCTCCCGGAAGATCAATGACTCTTGCTTTTGAGACCAGCCCGTCAAACAGAGAATCAGTAAATTCAATACTATCAACTTCTTCATATAACAAATTATCACAAAAGTAATGGGAATTACGTTATCCCTCTTTTCTTTGTATCCCTATGGCACGCATACTTACCGGCATTCAATCGAGCGGAAGACCGCACCTGGGCAACCTGCTGGGTGCTATCGTTCCCGCCATTGCGCTTTCCAGAAATCCTGAAAACGAATCCTTCTTTTTTATTGCCGATCTGCATTCACTGATTTCCATTAAGGATCCGGCAGTCCGGAAACACAATACTATGGCGATTGCGGCGGCCTGGATAGCCTTTGGGTTTGATACCCACAAACATGTTTTCTATCGTCAAAGTCATATTCCTGAAGTAACCGAACTGACCTGGTACCTCAATTGTGTCACACCCTATCCAATGCTGGCCAATGCTCATTCATTCAAAGACAAGTCGGACAGACTGTCGGATGTCAATGCAGGATT
>DAOMZK010000087.1:0-7997 GCA_035438035.1 Cyclobacteriaceae bacterium
TCATCATAGGACCGGTGATCGCGGTCACCATAGGTAGACTCCATGAACAGGAGGTCCGCTTTTAAAAAATGATCAAAAGATTTAAGTAATGGAAAGTTGATCGGCCCAAGATCACCTGAAAAAACAATTACCTTCTTCTTACTGCCTTCGGTCACCGTAAGCTCAATACTGCCTGATCCCAGCATGTGACCAGCTTCAATCCATCGGGCAGTAATTCCCCGCGCAACCATCACCGGTTTATTGAGCGTGATTGATTGTGAGAGTTCCTTCATGTACTCTACATGCTCGATACTGTAAAGCGTTTCAGCAGGCCGTTGTCCCCGCTTTAAAAATTTCCTGTTGTGCCGCATGGCATCACCTGCCTGGAGCCGGGCGGAGTCCTGAAGAATAATTTGTGTCAACTCGTGCGTTTGCACCGTGCCAAATATCGGGTTCTTATATCCCAGTTTGACAAGCATGGGCAACCTGCCGGTGTGATCGAGGTGACCGTGTGTGAGCAGAATGGCATCGATTTTTTTTACCGACAGTCCGGGAGGAATTTTATTTTTCTCCTCCGAGGATTTCCCTCCCTGAAACATTCCCATATCCACCAGTATGGACGCGGAATCTGTCTGCACGAGGTAGGCTGATCCCGTCACTTCACCACCGGCTGCACCAAAATCTTAACTCTCATGGCTTACTTTAACTGTTAAACATCGTATAAAAAATCAGCCACAGATACAGATTGAAGAACCTGTGAACCTGTGGCTGAGTTGACCGGCGTTGCGGTCGTAGCTTTTAATTTTTTATCAGGGCAGAAGGTGCAGGTGCTTTTTTGTTTGCCAGGGCCTTATCCTTGAGTGATTTAAAGAAGAATAAGCGTATCATTTCACCATCGCTGAGTGGTACAGATGCTGTCATCCCTTCATTGATTGCTCGCAGTTCTTCTTTCAGGCGGCCATCCTGAGTCTGGTAAGCAGCGGCAATGGATTTATCGAAATCAGCATAGCTGCCATCTACTTTCTGGACTTTGAAATTGCCATTGAGGTTGCCGTTTAAAACATCCACCCGTCCGAGGAAGCAATCGGAGTAGTCACCATTGCGCAAAGTGATGATCACGTCATTGGTTCCGTCCGGTATCGGGTTGGCACCCCGTTCGCGGAAGAGGGTATACCAGTCTTTAAAACAATCTTTTGAGGGTGGGGTTGCTGGTTTGGCCTGACCAAAAGAACTTAACACAATGCAACAGAGGGCGAACAGTAAAATGGGGTGCTTCATAAACGTTTTTTTGTTTGGTCAATAAAGTTAATAATAATCCTTACATACAAAATTCAGTCTGACGAAAATCATGTGGTCTCCAGCCAGGCCTGGTACAGCTTATATCCCAGTGATAAAATTACCGCTCCCAGAAACAACCCGAGAAAACCGATGCTCATGAATCCACCCAGCGCACCCAGAAAAATAATTAACATCGGCACGGGTGCACCCTTTCCCATCAGCATTGGCTTCAAAAAATTATCCACCAGCGTAACAAGAAATAGCCAAACAGTAAGCAGCGAAGCCGTCAATGTATCGGCCGTTGAAAACATGTAGATCACCACTACCAATACAACCGGCCCTACACCGATTTGCATAATAGCTAAAATAAGACAGAGGAACGTCCAGAGTCCGGCAAGTGGCACACCGGCAATCACAAAACCAATACTTGCCAGCAGGGATTGGATGAATGCCACACCCAACACGCCTTTCAATACATTCTGAATTGTCTTTTGAGAAACTTCAGCGAAATATTTGCCCTGTTTCTCACCACCCAGGCGGATAAAGACATTCCGTATTCCATCTCCTCCCTCCTGAGAGAAAGCCAAAAATACACCGGCCAGAATGATAGAGACCATAAACTGCAATACACCCAAGCCCGTCTTTTCCACTAAAGAAAAGACTGTGGCCATTGCTGCCTTTATCTGGGGGCCGAACTGCACCAAAGCCTTGCTCAGATCCTGTGAAGCCAGCTTCCACGCATCCACAACTGGTTTGGCAAATATCGGCCAGTCTTTTACCCGGTCACCCGGTGGCGGAATAACAAGGTCGCCATCTTTGTACACTTCTCTTAAATATTGCACACCTTCCCACAATGAATCGGCCAGCATCCAGGCAGGAATCATCAGCACCAGCAATAGGAAAATAGTAATCAGGGATGCAGCGAGTTTCTTTCTACCCTTCATTTTCAATTGGAGGGAATTGAAGAAGGGGAATATTGCCACAGCTATAATCACACCCCATAAAACGAACGAGAAAAAGGGTTGTAATATTTCAAAGCACCAGCCAAAAATAAAAACCAGCAGCGCCAGCCGGATGGCAATTTCAACAGCTTTATCGAGATACCGCGTATCCTGAAGAGGTGTTTCGGGTTCCATAATTGTGGGTTCTGTAAAAACTAAAAGTACAAACTTTTCATCACCCTGTTTATTCAATAATGAAATGAGCGCCTATCGCCAATTTTGAATGCTCCGACCTTTTTATCATTTTTAGGGCCGTTTTGTCACCTACCCACTTATTTCCACACCATGAAAAGAATTGCTTTCCTGATTATTGTGTTGGCCTCTTGCCAGAATCCTTCCACTAATAATCAAAGCACATCTTCCTCCTCACCTATAGTGGGCGAAGTCGACAGAAATGTATTACCAATCAAGGAACCTACTTACCCTGCCATAACCGAACTGGATGCGCGCAACGCAAAGGCTCCCGATCGTTTCAACCTGGAAGCTCCCAAAGGAGCACCCAATGTAGTGGTGGTATTAATCGATGACATTGGATTCGGACACTCAAGCGCATTTGGCGGACCCATACATATGCCCACGTTGGAAAAAATGGCTGCAAATGGATTAAAATACAATCGCTTTCATACTACGGCGCTTTGCTCACCTACGCGCACGGCTCTTCTCACCGGTTACAACCATCACTCCAATAATGCAGGCGCGATCATGGAAGTGGCTACTGCCTTTCCGGGAAATACCGGCATCCGGCCTCAAAGCATTACTCCTGCTGCGCAAGTGTTACGCATGAACGGATTTAGCACAGCGGCCTTTGGTAAATACCACGAGACACCCCCCTGGGAAGGATCAGTTTCAGGACCCTACGACCGCTGGCCGACAGGGTCGGGCTTTGATAAATTCTACGGCTTCATCGGCGGGGAAACCAACCAGTGGCATCCCATGATTTATGACGGAACCACCCGCGTATATCCGAAGACTGGTGAACAATATCACTTCACCACCGACATGACTGACCAGGCAATCGCGTGGATGAATACTCAACAATCACTGACACCGGAAAAACCATTCTATCTGTATTTCGCCACTGGTGCCACACACGCGCCCCACCATGCACCTAAAGAATACATCGAAAAATACAAAGGCAAATTCAGCCAGGGTTGGGATAAGGTAAGGGAAGAAACACTCACTCGCCAGAAAACGCTCGGCGTTGTGCCACAGAATACTGTACTTGCTCCCAAGCCAGCGGACATCAAAGACTGGGACAAGCTTACCGCAGATGAGAAAAGGCTTTTCGAACGCCAGATGGAAGTATTTGCCGGGTTTGGCGAGCATACCGACCATGAAGTGGGCAGGCTTGTAGCCGCATTGGAAGAACGCGGTGAACTAGACAACACACTCTTTATATATATAGTGGGTGATAACGGGTCCAGTGCCGAGGGCGGAATGATCGGTATGTTCAATGAAAACACCTATTTCAATGCTGTACAAGAAACGCTCGACATGCAGTTAAAGAGAATAGACAAGCTTGGATCAGAAGAAACCTACAATCACTTTGCTGCAGGATGGGCCGTGGCGGGCAATACGCCTTTCACGTGGACCAAACAAGTAGCTTCCAATTTTGGCGGCACGCGCAACGGAATGGTGATGCACTGGCCAGCCGGAATCAAATCCAAAAATGAAGTTCGCTCACAGTTTCACCACGTGGTCGACATTGCACCGACCATCTACGATGCTGTCGGGATACCTGCGCCGCGCATGGTCAATGGTATAGAGCAACGTCCCATCGAAGGCGTGAGCATGAGATATTCATTCGACAATCCTACAGCACCCGATACACGCAAGACACAATATTTTGAAATGATCGGCAACCGGGGCATCTACCATGACGGCTGGTTTGCCGGCACCATCCATAAGGCACCATGGGAACTCCAGCCTCGTCGACCCTTACAGGAAGACGTTTGTGAATTGTATAATGTAAATGAAGACTTTAGTCAAGCCAACAATTTAGTCGACAAGAATCCAGAAAAACTGGAGGAACTGAAAAAGAAATTCATGGAGGAAGCAATAAAATTTAACGTTCTACCCATCGACGATCGCAGCATTGAGCGCCTGGATCCAAAAATTGCCGGTCGCCCTGATCTCATGAATGGCAAAAAGACTTTGACACTGTATGAAGGCGCCAAAGGAATACCTGAAAACGCATTCATCAACATCAAAAACTCTTCGCTTACCATTACAGCAGATGTGGAGATTCCCGCCAACGGCTCAGGCGTAATGG
Source organism: Cyclobacteriaceae bacterium (assembly GCA_035438035.1). Lineage (GTDB taxonomy): Bacteria > Bacteroidota > Bacteroidia > Cytophagales > Cyclobacteriaceae > ELB16-189. The sequence goes on from DAOMZK010000087.1 coordinate 4,531, forward strand.
TTTGTCAGGGGGGTGACTTCGGGGGGTGGTCATTCTATATGCTTGACGGAAAACCGGCGTACACTTATAATTGGGTGGGATTGGAGTTCTTTACGATCACTTCAAAAGAAAAAGTGTCTCCCGGCAAGCATACTATCAAGTTTGACTTCACGTATGCCGGGGGACGTGGGGCAGGCGGAAAGGGTATCATTTACCTCGATGATAAAAAAGTCGGCGAAGGAGAAATTGGCAAAACCAATGCTAATACGTTCGGGATCGATGAATCTGCCGATGTGGGTGTAGATGAAAATACACCGGTTACCATGCTGTATCACGGAAAGGAAAAATTCACAGGAAAAATAAATCAAGTGAAGATTGAACTGAGGTAGCCAATTATAAATCCTCTAAATAGTATATTTGTCAACCACAAATTCAACAGAAAAAAACCAACCTTATGAAACGCTTTGCTTATGTGCTTTTCGTCCTTGCGCTGGCAGGATGCAGCTCAACCCAGGTAACTTATGACATCGACAATACGGTGGACTTCACTAAGTTCAAAACGTATGCCTTTGCGCCTGAAGTGGCAACCCTGCCTGTACAGGAGTTAAACAAGAACAGGATGATTGCTGCCGTTGAAAAAGAACTGGGAGCACGCGGTTTTACAAAGTCAGAAAGTAATCCGGATGTACTGGTTGACATGCAGGTGAAAGCACAACAGCGTCAGGAAGCCGTAACAACAGGTACCGGCGGCTATGGTTATGGCTATCGTTGGGGTGGCGGCATGGGCATGCAAACTACCCAAATCAACAATTATGTTGATGGATCTTTGTTTATCAATATGATCTCCAATGGCAACCTGATATGGCAGGGACGCGGCACAAGAACCATTGATGAAAACGCTACTCCGCAGGAGCGCGAACAGAATATTAAGAATGGTGTGGCGGCAATATTTGCCAAGTATCCGGTGAAACCAACTGCCAAATAAGCATTGGCTGAATTGAATCTTAAACTGAATCGCATCATGATAAAAATCGTGATGCGATTCTTTTTTTATTTGATAGCGTGCTTCGCTTTTTTCAATTGCTCACGTCCAGGTCCAACTTCAAAAACCACAATTAACGATCAAGCTCCTGCAGGCATGGTCTGGATACCCGGAGGTGAATTCTCTATGGGCACAGACGATCCAGAATCGTATGAAGTTGAGCGCCCCGCACACCGTGTAAAAGTGGATGGCTTCTGGATGGACGCCACAGAAGTCACCAACGAACAATTCAAAGCATTTGTTGATGCCACTCAATATGTAACAACGGCAGAAAAAAAGCCCGATTGGGAGCTGTTGAAAAAACAAGTTCCGCCCGGAACACCTAAACCTGCTGAGGAGTTACTTGTACCCGGTTCACTGGTCTTCACACCTCCGGCTTACGCCGTAAGTACGGAAGACTATACACAATGGTGGGCGTGGACTCCCGGTGCCAACTGGCAGCATCCGGACGGTCCGCAGAGTAGCCTGGAAGGAAGGTGGAAACATCCCGTCGTCCAGGTTTCGTATGATGATGCTTTAGCGTACGCAACCTGGGCAGGAAAACGATTGCCCACTGAAGCGGAGTGGGAATTTGCTTCACGTGGCGGAAAGGAAAGTCAGCGATACAGTTGGGGAGACGAATTCAGACCGCAGGGAAAATTTATGGCCAATACTTTTCAAGGCGTTTTTCCCGGCAAGAATGAGAGTGAAGATGGCTTTGCAGGAACTTCACCGGTTAAAACATTTCCGCCCAATCCTTATGGACTCTATGATATTATCGGCAATGCCTGGGAATGGACCAGCGACTATTTCAATGCGAATTACTATCGTGAACTTTCGCAATCAAAATTGACTGTTAATCCAAAGGGGGCTGACAAGCCCTTTGATCCACAGGAACCCTTTGCGGAAAAGCGGGTCACGCGTGGTGGATCATTTCTTTGTGCCTCGGATTACTGTGTCAATTTTCGTCCCAGTGCCCGGCAGGGCACTGCGTTTGACAGCGGGTTATCCAATATAAGTTTTCGTTGTGTGAGGTCACGGGTACCGTAAGAACTTCACTACAATCTTCTACTATAGATTGCCCGTATCCGGTCACGATTGACCGGATACGTCCGGAATTGAATCGTCGAAATGCTTAAATAAGATGAAATTAACTGTTTTCACTTTGGTTTGATTCTTGGCTAATGACTGGCAATAATCAATGATTATGCTCAAAAACTACGTCATCATCGCACTGCGCAGTCTCCTTAAAAACAAAGGGTATTCCTTTATCAACATCGGTGGTTTGGCCATTGGACTTGCTTCCAGCATTCTGATTCTGCTTTGGGTAGCCGATGAATACTCATTCGATAAATTTCAAACCAACTATAACCACCTGTACAAATTATATCAGAGTTCGGAGTGGAACAAGGGTCACATTGGAACCGGAAATTCCATGCCCTTTCCCATGAAGGAGACGTTGCCCTCCGTTTCCAGCCAGATAAAATACATATGCATGACCAACTGGGGTGAGGGTAATATGGTGCAAGTGGGTGAAAAGCGAATGACCAAAATGGGGTTGAGCGTGTCAGAAGATTTTCTCAAAATGTTTTCGTTCAATCTGATTAAAGGTGACCAGCAACATGCGCTGGATGACCCCACTTCTATTGTGATTACCGAGTCAACTGCGAAAGCTTTGTTTGGCGATGACGAACCCATGGGCCAGTTTATTCGCATCGACAACGATCGTGAACAGAAAGTGACAGGCGTTATCCATGATCTACCCAGGCAAACTGAGTTCCGGTTTGATTATTTATTGCCCTTCGGATTCTATGAAGCTACTCAATCCTGGGTAAGGCGAGCAAAAAACCGATGGGACAACAATTCCTTTCAAATGTATGTCCAGCTTAACGATGGTGCGACAGAGGCCGAAGTGAACAACACCATTCGCGATGTTATCAAAAACAACAATCCAAAATCCCCGACGGCGAAGTTGTTCCTGCACCCCATGAGCAAGTGGCGCCTGCATTCTAATTTTGAGGAAGGGGTGAATACAGGGGGGCGCATTGATTATGTGAGATTGTTCACAGCCATAGCGGTATTTGTACTGGTGATTGCTTGCATCAACTTTATGAATCTTGCCACCGCCAGGAGTGAGAGTAGGGCAAAAGAAGTGGGTATCCGAAAAAGCATTGGTTCACGCCGAAACGAACTCATTGCACAATTTCTGGGCGAATCGGTTGCGATTACAGCATTTTCATTTGTACTCGCGATCGCGCTGGTTGAACTGCTTCTTCCCTCCTACAATCTATTGGTTGATAAAAATATCGTTGTGAATTATTCCAATCCAACCGTTTGGATCGTCGCCATTTCACTCGTATTGGTTATCGGATTGTTCACCGGCAGCTACCCCGCGTTTTATTTATCGGGTTTCCAGCCGGTAAAAGTATTGAAAGGGTTGCAAGCGGGCACTAAAGGTAATTTTTTA
>DAOMZK010000088.1:0-7983 GCA_035438035.1 Cyclobacteriaceae bacterium
GCGATCCATCAGCAGGTCAACTTTAAAATTTCTTCCTGATTGCTCTGTAAGCCAACCGATTCTTTTTCCTTTTAATCCATCCTTTTTCAGGAATTGGGTATAGTCCGTGTAAGATTTCCTGGTGCTGTCCAGCATTTTACTGTCGCTGGTATCTATGGCGGTGAGGGCACTCAGGACAATTGCGGCGTCCCTTACCGTTCTTGTCATCGGACCCGGAGTATCCTGGGTAAATGAAATCGGGATAATGCCGGATCGGCTCAGGAGTCCGACTGTTGGCTTTATTCCCACAATGCCGTTGTTGTTCGAGGGGCAGACAATGGAGCCGTTGGTTTCTGTGCCAATACTGAAGATACAGAGGTTGGCAGAAACAGCGGCACCGGAACCGGCACTGGAGCCACAGGGATTGCGATCGAGTACGTAGGGATTTTTGGTCTGTCCCCCTACACCGCTCCACCCGCTGGACGATAAATTTCCCCGGAAGTTGGCCCACTCACTCAGGTTGGTTTTTCCAATGATTACTGCCCCGGCTGCACGCAATTGTGCGGCGATCCAGCTGTCCTGAAGTGGATGGGAACCCATCAGCGCCCGCGATCCAGCCGTGGTCGACATTTTATCATGCGTATCGATGTTATCTTTTAATAATACCGGGATGCCGTGTAGTGGTCCCCGGCTTTTTCCTGAGCGCAATTCTTCATCAAGGGATTCGGCAATGGACATGGCATCGGGATTAATCTCAATAACTGAATTGAGGAGCGGCCCGTTTTTATCAATGGCTTTGATTCTTTCCAGGTAATTCCAGACAACATCCCGGACTGTAAATTTTTTATTTTGATATCCATCCTGAATCTGAAGAATATCAGCCTCGAGAAATTTGAAATTATCCCGTGAAGGTTGGCAGGCGTCGAGGAAGAGAAACGAGCCAATTACCAAGAGAGAATAATATTTTTTCATGCATTTTGAATTCCATTAAAAGTTACGAATAAATAAGATTCCTTAGATTATTTGGGGTGCCCTTCTTTGTCCCCTGCCAGGGTGTGTTTTCAAAACACTTCTCCGAGATTCACAAAGAATCCTTGTGATCCGTCGGTGCCAAAACCGTAGTCGATAGCGATATTGGTTTTGGAATGTTTGTTGAATTTAAACCGCGCCCCAAACCCGGTCCCCGGAGAAATGACTTCAAATTTGTTGGTATTCAACTCAGAAAAACTCTGGGCATTGACAAAGATTACTCCGCCGAATAATCCATTGCGACTGACTTTGAACCGGTATTCCGTTTCCAGGTAGAGCATATTTTTTCCGCGAAAACGTCCTTGTATATATCCTCGTCCTGAATTATTGTAAGGATCCCAGCCCGTGCTGGGCAAATCCAGGTAAGGTGGATTTCCCTGCAGCGTAAGCCAGTTGAAACTCCATAAGGCCAGCACATTTTCGCTGTTGGAGGGAAAACGCACATACTTCCTGATGTCCACCCGCAGCGATTGCCAGTTCAGGTCGCTGCCCATGAATTTGAAACTGGGACGATACAGCACGGAGATATAGGTGCCGCGGTCAGGGTTGATCGAATTATCCCGGTTGTCGTACAATACATTGAAGTTAAGCCCCGATGACACAGACTTGCTGGAAAGGCCGTACTTTTCTGAATCAGAAATGGAAGTTGAATCTCCGCCAGTTTCTGAGATGTTCCAATGATAATCGAGGCTGTAGCCCAATCCCGCATATAAATTATTCCCTATGTTTTTCAATACGGTGGTATACAGCCTGAGGTATTGATAATCCTGATCATAGGATTTCTCTTCTTCAGTATGTCCCCCCAGCCCGTACGTTTTTTGAGGATACTTCATGTACCGCCAGTCGGTGACGATATTGAATTTGTTTTCTTTGGTCCAGATGTTTCCCTGTGTGTGTACAATAAATTGTTTGTTCTGTGTATAGACTACATCGGCAAAAATGTTCGACAGCTTGGAATCTTCTGAATTGGTTGTGTAGAATGCGGTATTGCTGACGATGATGGCCCCAAATCCGGTGGAGAGCGAATAACCAATGCCAGGCGCCAGGGAGATGTGATACCGGCCGGTAGTTTTATGGGTGAGCGTATCGTGCTTGACCATCCCTGGACTTTTTACAATCCAGGCCATGATATCGATAAGATCTTTTTGACCCGGTTTTGTTTTTGTTGTATCTGGGGAAGCGTTGATTTCACTATTGGGCGGGGTTACGGTATTTTGGGCAGACGCGGTGAAGCAGTCCATTCCCGCCAGGAAAAGAAACAGAATAAGGCACTGGGGATATAAATACCTTGACAAATTCCGGAAGTATGTAGTTTAGACGTTACAAAAGTAAGAAGGTTTAATACCTGACAAGAGCCGGCAGGTAACTCCCAGACGGGTAGCCTAAATCTGTGAACAAACCAATGGCGGCGATTTGAATAATAGATTGAATCCAGTCACGCAATGGCATTTTGAATTCTCCGTGTCTATTTACAGTTTTGTTTCAAACGACCGGCGTGCAAAACAAGGATATTATATCAAAATACTTTCCTGATTTAACCACCAGGCAGCAGGAACAGTTTGATGGCCTGGGTCCGCTGTATGCGGAGTGGAATGAGAGAATCAATGTAGTGTCACGTAAGGACATCGATAACCTTTTTGTCAACCACATACTGCATTCGCTTGGTATAGCCAAAGTGATTTCATTTCAGTCTGGTGCTGAAATTCTTGATGTGGGAACGGGAGGCGGTTTCCCTGGAATCCCTTTGGCTATTTTATTCCCGGGAACAAAATTTCACCTGGTGGACTCCATCGGAAAGAAAATTACAGTGGTGAAAGAAATTGCATCGGCGACGGGGTTGACCAATATTACGGCGGAGCAGATCCGCGTGGAACAGATCAAACATCGTTATGATTTTGTGGTCAGTCGGGCCGTAACACAGATGAAGGAATTTTATGGCTGGGTGCAGAATAAAATTAAAAAGCAATCTGTTCATTCGCTGGACAACGGCATACTTTATCTGAAGGGCGGCGATCTGGATGAGGAAATGGATGCGCTGAAGAAGCCCTACAGTGTATACGAACTCACCACCTTCTTTTCGGAAGAATTTTTTCAAACTAAGAAAGTGGTTTACCTACCCGTTCATTAGTATCCATGCCAGGATGGGGGAATGGGTTCCGATGGATCTTTCTAAAATATGCTTATACTTGTTGTTACATGCGTAAAGACCTCGCTTACGGTGCCCTTTTCATTATCCTGCTCAACATTGCGGGATATTATCTCGTCTACGAGGGGCTTCGCGTATACAATGATAATCTCTGGTCCTTTAATGAAAATGCAGGCTACATGCCTGAAATGATCATAAGGATTCCGGTTAATTATCATGGATTTTCTGAGTCAAAAGCCTGGGAGAGTGCTGACGGGAAATTTGAATACGATGGTCAGGTCTTTCGGATCGTCTCCAAGAAGTTTACACAAGATGCCATGTACATGGCCTGCGTAAAAGATCATGAGGGCACTCGCATCCGACAACAGGCTGAAGAATTTGCAGAATCATTCAGTGACAAGCCCGGGACCTCCAGGCAAAGTACCAAAACAATTTCAGGGTTTATCAAAGATTATCTTGTAGAATCGATCTCGGTCAAGTCATCTGTTGAAGGCTGGGAGTTGATCGTGGTCACTTCGCTGAATTCAAAATTTTTTGTTTCCACCTTCTCCAGTTCTATCATTCATCCCCCTGAGCGGGCTTAATTTTTTAATCTATTATTTTGATTTATTCCACCGGATTTTATCGGGGGTGAAGTCATTATGATATGCACGGATCGCTGGCCTGCGATTTTCAAATAATTTTTTAACGGATTAATTCATGACTAAGCAACAGTTATGAATCAAAATATATTACGAATGAAACGATTTTACTTTGGGATACTGCTGTGGCTTGTGATGTTTCCGGCTTTTTCACAAACCATTACCGACGGGCTGATGATGGCCCCCAAAAGCCTGTGTACAGGATTTCTCTATACGAATGATCAGTGGAAAAGCTACTGGGAGGGAACCCTCTTAAGAGAAAATGGAAATATTGGTACCGTTAGTACGAGCAGCGTTACCTGGATGGGAACGTATGGTATCACTGAAAAATTAAACGCTATCGCGATGACGCCTTATGTCTGGACACACGCCAGTCAGGGTGTACTGAGTGACATGAAGGGTATTCAGGATTTGACACTGGCTTTGAAGTATCGGTTTTATAAAAAGGAAATGGGGACCGGGACTTTTCGCGCATTTGCGGTAGGCAGTTACGCTATTCCGCTGACCAACTATTCGCCTGATTTTTTACCCCTTTCAATCGGTACGGGTTCGAAGCGGTTGCAGGGACGACTTACATTGAACTATAAGCTCAACAAGGGCTGGTATATCAATGGAACAACTGCTTATACCTGGCGTGGCAATGTCACACTGGACCGTGCTTCTTATTATACGGACGGTCAACTTACCATGAGCAATGAAGTTTGGATGCCCAATGTGATGGAATTTTCTTTTATGACGGGCTATCACAAAGACGCACTCAATGTTTTCCTGAGCTACAATCAGCAAAATACTTTAGGCGGAGGGGATATCCGGAGACAGGATATGCCCTTTGTTTCCAACCGTATGAACTTTTCAAAGATTGACCTGACGGTAATGTATTATTTGCCAAAACCCAAGAACCTGGCGATTCGCGGTGCGGTAGGATATACAGTGGCCGGCGGTAACGTGGGTCAATCCACCTACTTCATGGGTGGACTGCTGTATACTTTTCATTTTTCTAAAACAGAAAATTAATTTGATATGAGATCAATTAAAATATTTTCATTTACAATCTTACTCTTGTTGATTACAGCCCGATGCAAAGATGTTGACACGACTGGCAAGCTTGGCGTGCTCTCCCCTTCGCATATGGATGAAACCGCGGGAACCTGGACACCCATTATTCTCACCACAAATTATGGCACACAGGTTCCTGTTGCGGCACCGACTGCCCCCACCAGCGATGCGTATAAAGCAGAGATAGCCGCCATTGTTGATGCACAAAGCAAGCTGACGCAGGGTCAAATCGATATCATTAACTACTGGAGTGCAGGAGGAGTATTGCGATGGAACCAGGTGTTCCGTGATATGGTCGCGAAGTACAATCTTCCGCCGGCTCCAAGAGCGGATGGTACATACGTTTTTCCTGATGCGGAAAATCCTTATGCCGATCCTGCATTCCCTTTTGCGAATCCGCCCTATGCGGCCCGGGCTTACAGTTATTTGGCAGTCGCGCAGTATGATGCACTCAAAGCAGCATGGTACTATAAATATCTTTACAACCGTCCGGCTCCTTATGCTGTGGATCCGACTGTAAGGGCATTGGTCCCCAAGACCAATCTGCCTGCCTACCCTTCGGAAGATGCAGTTATTTCTGGTGTGACCGCCGAGATGTTGAAAGTGCTATTCCCCGCAGAGTTGGAAAAAATTACACAACTCGCCGGTGATCAACGCAATGCAGCACTGTGGTCAGGCAAGGCATCTTCAAGCGATATCTCAACCGGGCTTGCACTGGGCAAAGCAGTGGCCACTATCATTCTTGCGCCTGGCACCGGCAGGTTCAGAACGGATGGCATGGGCAATGCTATCGGCACACCCGCACAGTGGCAGGCATTAAAAGATGCTACCATTGCCAAAGGAGAGATTCCGTGGATCAGCAGGGAATTGCCAGAACGTCCTCCTATGCTGCCCTTCTTTGGAAAAGTAAAAGCGTGGAATATGACTCCGGCACAAATAATATCAGAAAGACCCTTGCCGCCGCCTTCCACTTCATCTGAGGACATGAAATCCCAGGTGGCGGAGGTGAAGAAATATGCCGACGGTGCATCGCGTGAAGAGCTGGCCATTGTGAATAAATGGGCTGATGGAGTTTCGACTTACGCACCTCCTGGTCATTGGAATGCCATTGCTGAAGACTATATCTTCAAAGCGAAGTTCAGCGAAGTGAGAGCGGCGCGTGCCTACGCGCTCATTAATATGGCCATTCATGATGCTGGTGTGGGATGCTGGGAGGCGAAATATTATTATTTCAATCCGCGTCCTTCTCAAATGGATGTGTCCATCAAGACAAAAACAGGTCTGCCGAATTTCCCAGCCTATACTTCGGGGCATTCAACATTTTCTGCCTCTGCCGCTGCGGTCCTTTCTTATTTGTTTCCTGAAGGAACGCAGTTTTTTACTGATCAGGCCAGAGAAGCTTCCTTATCAAGACTCTATGGTGCGATTCATTTTCGCGCAGACATTGATGCGGGAGCTGCTCACGGATCGAAAATCGGATCCTATACGGTAAGTTTTGCCAATACGGATGGCGCTGGTAATTAATTCCAGACAATTATGCTGAACTGAGATTTTTGGTTGAGTTATATTTTTTAAAGACGGGGAGATGAGGGTCTCTCCGTCTTTCTTTTTTATGTCCGTAACGAAAGATCTTTCAATATTTCGTTCTGCATTAATTGAAAAGTCTTTTCTTTCAATGCGGGGAGATCACTAAAGGTCAGGCCGGCCGTCGGTATTTCATCCTGCACATGGATTTTAATGGTACCCGGTTGGATGAAAAATTTCTTCGGTGGCATCAGGTTGCCTGCATTTGTAATCACCAATGGAAGAATGGGTTGTTGCGTCTCGATGGCGATGCGGAATGCCCCGTCGTAAAATGGTTGAAGTGGCTCCCGGGTCTGGTTTTGTGTTCCTTCCGGGAAAATAAGTATTGAAATTCCTTGTTTGAGTACGGCCTTGAGGTGATCCATACTTTTTCTCCGGCTTTCATTACTGGAACGGTCTACGATAACGCAGGCGGGCCTGACAATCCAGCCGAAAACCGGGATTCGCTTTAATTCCTTTTTTGCCAGCGGCCTGATCTGTGTGGGTATCGTCAAGCAGACACCGGGAATATCCAGGTATGAAGTATGGTTGCTGATGTAGATATAAGCCTTGCCGGGATGAATATTCTCTTTGCCCGATATTTTATAAGGAATAAAATTCAGTTTGCTGAAAGTCCAGGACCAGAGTTTTAGAAACTGGTAACTGATGGTACCGTATTTTTCTCCGAAAAGAAAGGGGAGCAGGATACCCGGAAGGTACACCAACATAAAAAAGGTAAAAACAAACAATACCCAGATCGCATAGAGTTTTAACAGGATACTTCTCAGAATTTTCAAATGCCTTGTATTTTCTGCAAGATCACAAAAAAGTGCTAATCACCTCGCGTATTTCCAATTCCTGATCTTTCCTTCTGCGATCCACTCGATAGCTGCGGTGAGTCGCCTTTGCCGGGTTTCGCTTGACTTAGCTTCGGTGATCCATTCGAGATAATCCTTCTTATTGGAATAGCTGAATGCGTCAAATATGGCCAGTACTTTTTTATTGGATGTCAGTGCCTTTTTGAAATCGGCAGGAACGATTAGTCTTTTTTTAACTGCAAGTTTCTTCGGCTTCACCACTTTAATCCCATCATCATTTAGTCGACATGCTTCATTGATATATTGTGCGAGAATCTTATCAGATGGGAGATCTTTGATGGTTCTGATTTTTCCAAGGTGTCCCATGGCCGCTTCACTTTGGGCCATTTCATGAAGCCTGGGGTCAGACATTAATTGGGCTTTCCAAAATCCAAAAGCACAATGTTCTTTGAATGCCGCCATGCTGCACATCATTCCCTTGTAGTCAAAATGAGGGAAGCCCCACTTGATGGTTTCTGTCACATCGGGACAAGTTTGATGGACCAGTTCCCGCAGGTGCCGGAGAATAGGCTTGGCAAAAGGTTGCGCCTTGGCAATATAGGCATCGATGCGTTTATCCTTTTTCATGAGCTGATGCGGTGACACTCAGTGCTGGAGATGTTTCAAAAATAATCTGCTTGCACCATTGGAGGCACAAGCAGACTTTTGATGGCTAGCCTATCAGGAAAAATATTTAGTCACGCCTGGAACA
>DAOMZK010000089.1:0-7958 GCA_035438035.1 Cyclobacteriaceae bacterium
CATTTTGTTAACCTTTTTTATATTCTCCAACAATTTCAGCCCGTTTCCATCAGGAAAATTAAAGACGAGAAGAATGCAATCATAGGTATAAAGTGCAATTCGATCAGACGCATCTACAAAGGTCTTGACAGTATAACAGAGATATTATACCGTTTCACAGAATATGATAAGACTGGAGACAAGATCTAACTCATCTTCGATTATCAGGATTTTCACAAGCTACTCTCAGAGCGTCAAAAGTATCACCAAATCCTGAAGGAAATTGGAATATTTGAAAATACTGAAATGGAATGCAATCGATATATAATGATCATTATTTGAGTATTTGTTGATGGTCACGTCTCTTTAGTATTCCTTCAGAATCTCCACACAAATTTGTTATTGAATAATTATAAGTAGTGGGGAATAAAGGAGTGCGGAGGGTTGTCTAAAGACCGTTATAAATACTGAACCAGGAACACATGTTTTCTTTTCTAAAAAAGTTTGTTTCAATATTTACGTTCGTATTTGTAATTGTACATCTATGCTGGGCTCAAAATCCAAAAGAGGAATTATCACAAAAGAATACCGGGAAATTGACCGGTGTAGTGATTGACTCTGTGGCCAGTGCCCCGGTTGAGTTTGCCACTGTAGCATTGCTGGATCCGGTAACGAATAATCCCGTGAACGGAACCGTTTGTGATGATCAGGGAAAATTCGTGATAAGTAAAATCCCCAAAGGAAATTACACCTTGCTCATTTCGTTTATTGGATTTGAGTCGAAGCGAATAGCAGTAACCATTTCGGATAAGAAAAGCCAGACGGATGTAGGCCGGGTGATTATAAGCCCTGTCTTTGAGTTGCTGGATGAGGTGGTTGTCCAGGGTCAGAAGGTATTGGTTGAAGAGAAAGTGGACAGGACAATTTATAACGCAGAGAACGATCTGACAACTAAGGGAGGAGATGCTTCTGATGTTTTAAAACGCGTTCCACTTTTAACTGTAGATATGGATGGTAATGTTTCTCTTCGCGGTAGTTCAAGTGTCAAAGTTTTGATCAATGGCAAGCCTTCAACGATTACAGCAACCAGCGTAGCAGATGCACTAAAACAGATTCCAGCAGATATGGTCAAAACGGTGGAAGTGATAACCTCACCTTCATCCAAATATGATGCGGAGGGTTCAGCCGGAATCATTAACATAATCACCAAGAAAAATACCCTCGAAGGAGTTTTTGCAACAGTAGATGGGACTGCAGGCACCCGTGGCTCAAATCTGAGTTTGAATTTGGCCTATCGAAAACGGAAAATGGGATTTTCGTTTGGTGCCTTTAATCGATCAGCCTATAATATTCACGGGAAATTTATAAACAATCAGCAAACACAAAGCAACGGCGACACAACCATTAATATGCAAAGTGCTACGACCCGTGCCGATGGAGTAAACAGTCAGTATACCTTTGGATGGGATTATGATATCAACAAATTTAACGTGCTTACCCTGTCTGCCCGATATGGAAGTCAGGATCAAAATGCGTATCAGGATCAGTTGCTGACCCAAAATATTCCATTTGGCGGAACGCCGTCCTCGAGTTTAAAAAATGTAAAAACAACTTCTGTTTCTTCAAATTATGATGCAAGCTTGACCTATACCAGGTTGTTTGAAAAAAAGGGCAGAGAATTTAATTTTCTTGCGGTGTATAGCGAGAACAGCCCGGATGTCGGGTTTGTTACCAACACGCTTTCTGAAATTGATCATTCCCTGATTAACAGTTATAAAAATGAGAATCAGGGTAAGACTATAGAAACAACCCTACAGGCAGATTTTCAGGAGCCACTGGGTAAGAATCAACTTATTGAATTTGGCGGAAAGGAAATTAACAGAACGGTTACCAGTACCTATACTTATCTGATTGCCCAGGGTTCTACCGGAGAATACCAGCCCTCACCAAATCCAACATTGACCAATGGCTTCGATTATGATCAGAAGATAACGTCCGGTTATGCAGCCTACACATTGACGGCTAATAAGTATACTGTAAAAGCGGGTGGCCGTTATGAATACACAAATATAGCTGCACACTTTCAGGGGCAACCAGACATCACCATTCCCTCATACGGTGTCCTTGTGCCCAGCATCAACATTTCAAGAAAACTGGCTAATGGAAATCTATTGAAAGTATCTTTTAACAGACGAATTCAACGCCCTTCATTGCGGGATCTCAATCCCAATGTACAGGCGTCCAATCCACTGAATATATCTGTTGGGAATCCTTATCTGACGCCGGAGTATGCTGATAACTACGAAATTGCGTACAAGACAGCGTACAAGATTGCGGCCATTAACCTTTCGATGTACCTCAGGAATAATACCGATGATATTCAATCTGCAAGAAGTGTGAAAGGAGATACCATCATTTCTACAGTTCAGAATATTGGGACAGAAGCAAATTATGGTGTTTCAGCGTTTGCCTCGGTACCTATCTCAAACCACTTCTCCATCAACTGTGGTATTGACTTGTATTATCGCATTTTAAAAAATAACTCCCCTGACCCTTTTATCAATGCTACCAATCAGGGTCTGGTACAAAATTACCGTCTCTTTGGAAATTATAACTTTCCAAAAGGCTGGGATCTTCAGTTCTTTGTATTCTTTCAGGGCAAGAACTTTAATCTGCAGGGGTATAGAACCAATCCAATCAACCACAGCCTCGCCATAAAGAAAGATATCATGCACAAGAATGGGTCATTGGGATTAGGAATAGATAATTTTTTAACCCCTGTGTACGATGTGTATTCAGAATTGAAATCACCCTATTTAACGCAAGCGCAAACCAATACGCTGTATAATTTTATGGTCAAGGTGAATTTCAGTTATAGAATTGGACGAGTTCTTGAGAGCAAGAAGAAAAAATCCCTTATCGACGAGGAAAGAGATAATTAATATAGTGATCATCAAATAGGAAACTCAAAATACCAACCGTTATGAAAAAACTCACCATTTTCTTTGCCTGGGTTGCTATCATCCTGGGTTCCCGTCTAATGCATGCTCAAACTCCCGGATTTCAACTCATAAAAAAAACGGTGATCGGTGGTGAAGGAGGTTGGGACTACCTCACGGCAGATTCTGAAAACCGCAGATTGTACATTTCACATGGCACTAAGGTGGAAGTACTCAATGTAGATACACATGAAAAGGTTGGAGAGATCCCCAACCTGCAAGGAGTGCATGGCATTGCCATCGTGGCCAAAAAAGGAAGAGGCATTACGACCAATGGCAGGTCTAATACAGCCACCATTTTTGATTTAAAAACACTGGCTCCAATCGTTGAACTACCTACTGGTAAAAACCCAGATGCACTGTTGTATGATAATTTTTCAGACCGGGTTTATGTTTTTAACCACAGCGGAGGAGATGCAACGGTAATCGATATTACTGCTGGCAAAGTAACAGGCACTGTGGTTCTTGGTGGAGAGGCAGTCGAGGCAGGGGCATCCGATGAGAAGGGAACCATTTTTGTGAATCTCGAAGATGTCAATGAGATCGTGGCTATTGATACAAAGTCCCTCACCATCAAGAGCCGGTGGAAAATTGCGCCAGGTGAAGAACCAACGGGACTTGCCATCGATCGGGAAACACATCGACTATTTACCGTTTGTCACAATGAGTGGATGCTGATGCTCGATTCAGAAAATGGAAAAGTTATTACTCAAGTACCTATTGGGAAAGGTGTGGATGGTGTTGTTTTTGACCCATCAACCAAACTGGCCATCTGTTCCAATGGAGAGGGTTCAATTAGCATCGTGAAAGAAGTTTCTGGGAATGAATTGAAAGTAATGGAGACTGTCAAAACGGAACCTGGTGCCAGAACAATAACAATGGACCCAAAGACCCACCATGTGTTTGTCACATCGGCTCAGTATGGGGTTGCGCCAGCCGCAACGACAGAAAACCCAAGACCCAGAAGACCCGTGGTGCCGGGCACATTTATGATTCTTGAACTGGGTAAATAGCGTAGTCAATATTTATTTTTAGAATTACAGTTACTTTTATCTGATATGATGAAGATTATTCCAAGTGCAGTATTTCTTCTTTTACTTTTTCCCTTTGACGTATTTGGTCAACACAGCCTTAAAGTCAAAGTGGTAGATGTAGTAGATGCATCTCCTCTTCCCGGAGCCAATGTAGTGCAAACCGCCAATAACCAAGGCAACTCCACAGACAAGAACGGTGTAGTGGAATTTACTAATCTGCCAGCAGGCAGCCTGTCCATAAAAATCAGTTTTGTGGGATATCGGGATTCCACAGTATTGGTAACCATTCCATACAGAGAACCGGAGCTTCTTATTCAACTCCATCCTGAGGAAGAAGAACTTGAAGATATCATTGTTTCCTCGACACGGACCAATCGCCGGATTGAAGATCTTCCACTAAAAGTTGAAGTGTTGGGGTTGGAGGAAATGGATGAAGAAAGTGCACTGGTGCCTGGCAATGTGGCCAGCATCCTGGGCGACCTTGCCGTAATTACCGTTCAGCGTACAAATCCTGTAAATGGAAATGATGCCATTCGCATGCAAGGCCTTGATCCGCAATACACGTTGATTGCGAAAGATGGCCTTCCCTTGTATGGAGGTTTTTCGGGAAGCCTTGGCGTGCTTTCAATTCCACCTTTAGATTTGAAGCAGATAGAAATTATCAAAGGTTCCGTGTCCACTTTGTACGGCGGTGGTGCCATTGCCGGCATGATCAATTTTATTTCGAAGGAACCTTCTGAAAAGCCAGTGCAAACTCTTTTGTTTAACGTGTCAACATTGAAAGAACGGAATCTCAATACATATTTCTCAGGTAAAATAAGTCCAAAGATCGGATACACTTTGGTAGCCGGTGCCAATATCAAGTCGGCTGTGGATGTCAACAATGATGGCTACAGTGAAGTGCCCGAACATCAGAGCTATATCATTCACCCGAGGTTCTTTTTCAAATTCAATGATCAGACCAAGTTGAATGTGGGTATCACTACGACTATCGATAATCGCAGAACGGGCGACATGACCGCGGTTGAAGGTGAAGCCACACCGCAGCATCCTTATCTGAGGACTGAGAAATCACTGCGCAACGTCCTGGATATTCAATTCAATCACAATTTCTCAGAGAATCATGTGATGTCATTTAAAACAGCGATCAGTGCTTTTGATCGTGAACTTACCGTTCCGGTGAGGTTTGTCCCAAAATTCAGTTTCAAGGGGACACAGTATTCTTCCTATTCCGAAATCAACGACCGAAGGCAATTGGGGAAACATACGCTCGTCGTAGGAGGAAATTTGATCACCGAGTCGTTGCGAAAATCCCCCACAGACAGTGTGGGCTTTAGTGACTACGATTATGTTACCGTAGGTCTTTTCGTTCAGGATGATTGGGAGATCACGAACAAGTTTACGATTGAAACAGGCTTCCGGTATGATCATCACAATATCAACGGTGCCTTTCCCATTCCACGCATAGCATTATTCTACAAAGCAAATGATGCGCTTTCAGTTCGATTAGCATCGGGTGCAGGATATAAGGCGCCCAATGTGCTCTCCCTGGTGGATCCTACTGCGACATTGATCAACAATGGCGCAATCATAAAATCAGAATACTCGACCGGTGTGAATGCGGATATCAATTACAACACCACCTGGTTTGATCATGTGGAGGTGAGCCTTAACCAGGCATTCTATTTTGCCGAGATTAAAAACCCCATTCGTGTGATCACGGATACATTGGCCAGGGTGAGTTATATGGAAAATCAGAATTTCACGACGAAAACTTTTGGCAGTGATACCTATGTTCAGGCGACGTATAATCGGTGGGAACTTTACCTGGGATACAATCACACCGAAGCCTACCAGGAATATGCTTCTCTGAATAATCCAATGCCCTTCAATCCCAAAGACAAATTTTCAACCACCCTTGCCTATGCAGTGGAGGGAAAATGGAGAACCGGCATCGAGGGAAGTTATATGGCCAACCAATTCATTTACAACAACCAATACTATTACAACAGCCAGACTATCTACCCCAGTGAATCGGTACCCAACTTCTGGTTTTGGGCAGCAATGATTGAAAGGAAATTGGGCTTTGGGAGCATTGTGATTAATGTAGAAAACCTATTTGATGCAAGGCAGGCCAAATATGGAAAGCTGGTGGAAGGTTCGGCCACTTTACCAACTTTCAGGCCTATTTGGGGCCCTTTGGATGGGCGGGTATTCAACTTATCAGTAAAGGTGAATTTATAGGCTAAGTTCAAGCCACAAAGGCACGAAGTCTCTAAGAAAACCTGAATAATCGATCTTTGTGCCTTTGTGCCTTAGTGGCTATTAAACCAATCTTTTTTTGTAATAGAGGGGAATATATAACCCTTTCCCATTGTCTAACCTCAAAGCAAGCATGGAACCAACGAATGAGGAACTGGTGGAAAGATCCAAAAGCGGAGACCCCCAGGCTTTCAAGCTGCTGGTAACGCGAAATGAAGGAAAAGTGGCCGGGGTGGTGCAATCCATGCTGGGTGCGACGCCGGAGGCCGAGGATGTAGGGCAGGAAGTATTTGTAAGGTTTTATCAGTCGATGGAGAAATTTAAAGGGGAGTCGGCGGTGAGTACATATTTGATTCGCATTGCCATTAACCTCTCCCTCAATGAAATCAAACGACGGAAGAAAAGGAATTTTCTTTTCACCAGGGAAGAAGAAGGAAGTATGATAAAAGCACCGGATAGTAAAAGCGATATGAAAGAGATTGTGAACTATGAAGTAGCCCGGCTTGAACCGGAATTTCAGTCGGTCGTTACCCTGAGGATGATCGAAGGGTATTCGACAGAGGAAACGGCGGAAATATTGGGCATTCCTCTGGGAACTGTCCTCTCCAGACTTTCACGGGCGCAGAAGAAATTGAAACAAAGTTTGGCTAAACATATGACATTATGAAACCGGATGAAATTGAAAACCTGTTCCTGCTTTCATTGGATACGAATCTGGACGATTCCAGAAAGCAAGAAATGGTAAAGTCTATGAGGGAACAGGCAGGCCTGGCAGAAGACCTTGAAAAATATACACGCATCCGCGAAAAATTAAAGAGAAACACTCCCGCTACCTTCGGTCCCTACTTTGCCCAGAAGGTCATTAACCATATTCAAAACCTCAGGGTCGAAATTGATCAGCAGATTGTATTCTTTTTTAGAAAATATCAATTGGCAGCATTGGGAATCGTAATCGCGCTCGTTGCAGTCAATGTAATTTTTGCCGATTCTCTCAATCTGCCGTCAGTGCTGGGGATTGAAGAAACGGTAACGACAGCAGATGATGACTTGCTGACTTTTGATTTTTATGAAAATATAACCAATAACTGAGTATGACATCAGAACGAAAAAAGGCAGCGCTATTTCTTTCAATAACCCTGATCGTCGGAATTCTGATCGGCTTGCTGGTGCCATCATTTTATTGGCGGATGCGAAGGGATGATTCGAAGCAGGGT
Organism: Cyclobacteriaceae bacterium; assembly: GCA_035438035.1. Classification (GTDB taxonomy): domain Bacteria; phylum Bacteroidota; class Bacteroidia; order Cytophagales; family Cyclobacteriaceae; genus ELB16-189. Next base: position 7,489 of record DAOMZK010000089.1, read on the forward strand.
CGTGATCAAAGAAATTCGGAACGCAAGATTGGTTTTGAAAAGATGATATACCGCATAGTGGAGGCGGACCCTTCTCAGAAGGAGAAAATTCAACCCATACTTGATGCGACCTCAAGAAAAATAGAAGGACTGGAAAAAGCATCCACGGAGCGAATGATTGTCATTATGGATTCCATGAAGCTTGCGATTAAACCAATACTCAAGGAGGAGCAAATGAAAAAGCTGGAGGAGTTCTCACAGAAAGCCAGGGCGAGGAGAAGAGGTTTTTAGAAGGGAGACCGATTGCGGTGAGGTGATGAGTAAGAGAAGAGGATGGCAATCGGTGATCGGTAATCAGCTAATCGGTAAGTGGTGAGTTGTGGAAGATGATCAGTTCTTTACCGCTGTTGGGGTTTGGCCAGAGAAAATATTGCCACGGATTGCACGGATTTTCACGGAAGAGAAATTAATGCTTTTGCTTCCGGATACAA
>DAOMZK010000090.1:0-7943 GCA_035438035.1 Cyclobacteriaceae bacterium
AAACACATAGACGAATCCGAACTTGGTAGGTTGTGCTACCGCATCAATTTTCTTTCCGTCTTTAACCACGGTAACCAGGGATGGTGCACTGGGATTGTCCATATCCCACACATCATGATGAACGGTCTGAAAGTGCCAGATGTACTTTCCTGTAGCGGCGTCAAGGGCGAGCACACAATTGGCAAACAGCGTTGACCCCTTCCGCATGCCGCCGAAAAAGTCAGCTGAAGCGGAACCGGTGGGCACGAACACCATTCCTCTCTTTTCATCCAGGCTGAAACCTGTCCAGGCGTTGGCGCCACCAACATGTTTGTAGGCGGCTGTGTCCTCCCATGTTTCATATCCGAGCTCACCGGGCCAGGGTATGGTATGAAATGACCAGCGCTGCTTTCCAGTGCGGACATCATACGCACGCACATGTCCGGGTGCAGCATTTCCATCTTCAGCCACACGGCAACCCAGAATAAGCAGGTCCTTATAAATTATTCCCGGAGAAGTTGATGAAACATAAAGGTCTGATACATCCCTCCCCAGTCCTTCGTGAAGCTCAACTTTTCCCTCCTTGCCGAAAGTGGACACCAATTTGCCTTTGACCGCATCAATCGAGAGTAGATACGGTCCGACAGAATAGAAAATTCTCTTTTCTTCACCCTCCTCCCAGTAGGTTACCCCGCGGTTATTATTATTGGAAAGCGCTTTTGAAATATCTTCTGTGGATTTTGATTCGTGAGGATTGAAGACCCATTTTGCCTGTCCAGTTGCAGCATCCAGCGCCAACAACTTCAGCTTTGGAGAAGTCCCGTACATCACACCATCTACGATAATCGGATTGCATTGTATTTCCGAATGATTGATGGTGTCCGCATCCATCGAATGATATTCCCAGGCTACTTGAAGTTGCCCGACATTCAAAGTATCAATCTGATTCAATGTGCTGTACCGGATATTTTCACCGGAGCCTCCGGTCACCTTCCAGGATGTGTAGGATCCTGTCGAACAGGAAAACATGATCACCACGAAAGCAAAAATTATGAATTGAGATTTCATTCAAAGGTCAATTTGTTCCACATTTTGGCAAGAAATTCAGGAATAAGAAAATTGTATCGCAGAGGCGCAAAGTCGCAGAGATAATAGTAGTAGATCCTCTCAATATTTTGCTCTGTGTCTCGGCTCCTCCGCGGTTAATTAAAACTAAGGCAGTGCAAATGCCACATAGGCATCGCCGGATTTCGTATTCAGCTTTCCACCCCCGCACGCAATGACAATGTATTGCTTGCCATTAACCTCATACATGGAGGGTGTTGCGAAGCCTGGTGCCGGCAATTCGGTTTCCCACAAAAGTCTTCCCGTTATCTTGTTAAAAGCCCGGAATTTTCCATCGCGCGTGGCGGCAATGAAGACCAGCCCGGTTGAGGTGACAACGGGACCGCCGTAATTTTCTGTTCCGGAAATAATTCCCTGCTTCTTGAATTCCGGATATTCGCCCAAAGGAATTTTCCAGGCCGTCTCTCCTGTCTGCAGATTAATGGCATTCAGCGTTCCCCATGGCGGACGCGAAGCAGGGTAACCCTCCTTAGTAGTAAACTTGAGATAGCCGGTAAGTGTATACGGGAGTTGGATAAAAGAATCAATCGCGGCTGGTGTCTGGGCAAATGCCTTTTTCTGATTTCTTTTATTGTCAAGGACAAAGGATGCAATGGCTTCAGTCTCCTGCGTCGATAAATTCTTAAATGCCGGCATCATGCGCCTTCCACCGGCGAGTAGTTCGCTGAAAGTTTTTTCATTGTAAGTTTTAGAAACCTGCAGAATAGTGGGATTGTTACCCGTGCCCATGCGGTCAGCACCGTGACAGGCCATACAGTTTTGTGAATACAGTCGTTGACCCGCCTGCAAGTAGTTTTCTTTTTCAGCTGCTTTTGCCTGCACCTCTTTCAAAGTAATGAGCCAGGGGATCTCGTTGGCATTGACATACAATAATCCGGTCGCGGGATCAAATGCACTTCCGCCCCATTCCGCCCCGCCATCCAATCCCGGAAAGGAAATCGTTCCTTCCTTTGAAGGCGGTGCATAAAGATGATCCGATCTGAATCCCAGGAATCTCTTTTTAATATCCTGGTAGGATGAATCTGGCACGAGGTTGTTCAAATCATTCACCGTCATCGACTGGCGTACAAAGGGTTTGGGCTTTGAAGGGAAAGGTTGTGTAGGCCAGAGTTTTTCGCCTTTCAATTTTGTGTCCGTGGGTACGGGCAATTCCTCGATTGGGAAGATGGGCTTACCCGTTTCACGGTCCAACACAAATACAAAGGCAGTTTTTGTTGGCTGGGCAATGGCATCCACTTTCTTTCCCTCTACAGTGAGGGTAATCAGACAGGGCGGAGTCGGAATGTCCTTATCCCACACATCGTGATGAATGGTCTGGTAATGCCAGATGTATTTCCCGGTTGCGGCATCAAGCGCGAGGATGGAATTGGAAAACAAGTTGGCTCCCTTCCGCATACCGCCGTAAAAGTCATACACCGCCGAACCCGTTGGCGCGAAAAGCATCCCGCGTTTCTCATCCAGGCTGAATCCAGACCAGGCGTTTGCACCTCCTACATGTTTGTAGGCAGTGGAATCTTCCCACGAATCATATCCTAATTCACCAGGCTGAGGAATAGTGTGAAATATCCAACGCTGTTTTCCGGTATGGACATCGTATGCACGAATATGTCCCGGTGCAGCGTTGCTTGATTCAGAAACACGGGTTCCCATAATGATCAAATCTTTGTAGATAATTCCAGGTGAAGTTGACGCTACATACAAGTCTTTCACATCTCGCCCCAGACCTTCATGAAGCTCTACTTTTCCGTCGATACCGAATGAAGGAATCAACTTGCCTGTAGAAGCGTCTACGGCAAAAAGATAGGATCCGGCGCTGTAGAAAATTCTTTTCTCCTTTTCATCACTCCAATAGGTCACACCACGATTGTTATTCAGGGATATTATTTTGGCGACATCTTCTTTGGATCCGGAAGTATGTGGATTAAATACCCATTTCTCCTTCCCGGTAGCCGCGTCAAGAGCAAGCAGCCGAAGTTCCGGTGAAGTAGCATACAAAACGCCATCCACTATAATTGGATTGCATTGAATCTGCGAGTGATGAACGGTGTCTGCATCGAGGCTGTGATATACCCAGGCTGCCTTCAGTTGATTGACGTTTGTGGTATCAATTTGGTCCAGTGTGCTGTACCGGATGTTTTCCTTTGAACCTCCGGTAACCTGCCAGGACGTATAACGTGAATCGCTGGCCGGTGAACACGCAAAAAAAGCTGTACAAATTGTAATGGCTGCGAAGGCAAAATTTCGTTTCATAAGGAATATGTGAATGTTAAAAATATGAGGTTTTAATCACTTTACAATCATCCAATCAGGCAATCTGAAAGGCCTCAGGATTCCTGTCCGCAAAAAAATCATTGAAAACCAACCGCTTGATCAGTTCAGGTATTGCTTTATAATTTGTCCATCTTCCATTTCAATAACGCGATGTGTGCGTGAGGAGAATGTCAAATCGTGGGTGACAATCAGGAGAGTCTGTTTGAATTGTGTCGTCAGTGTTGCGAAAATGTCGAACACAAGGTCGCTGTTTTTCTTGTCCAGATTTCCGGTCGGTTCGTCTCCCATGATTATCAAGGGATCGTTGATGAGGGCACGGGCTATGGCTACCCGTTGCTTTTCTCCGCCAGAAAGTTGGTGAGCGCCCTTCAAAGCCATTTTCTCCATGCCCAGCATCTTCAGGCGGTCGTATGCACGGCTTTCAACTTCCTCTTCCGAAAAACGGTTGAGCTTCAGTCCGGGAAGCATGACATTTTTCAATACATTGAATTCATTCAACAAATAATGAAATTGAAACACAAATCCGATTTTTGAATTGCGTATCCTAGCCAACTCTTTTGCCGATTTGTCTACCATGCTTTCCTGATCAATCCGGACTTCTCCTTCATAATCTGTATCCATTGTCGACAGAATATAAAGCAATGTCGATTTTCCACATCCGGATTTACCAATCACGGAAACAAACTCCCCGGCATCCACAGAAAAAGTTACATCAGTCAGCACCTGGTTGGGTACGGGGTCGGAAAAGCTCCTGGAAATGTGGAGGGCTTCGAGAATGGGTTGACTATCCTTCATTTCCCCCTAATTATAATTACAGGATCAATCCGGCTGGCTTTATTGGCCGGGAACAATCCGGCGAGATAGGTGGTAATCAACGAGAAAGAAATTCCGATACCATAGTAAATGAGATCATAGTTCACAGGATATGTTTTAACCGTCGGCAGCGCCGCTGTTATAAAAGGAATCTGATCAATAAAAAGGGACAATAAAAATCCAAAAAGCAATCCCATCAGTCCACCAAACAGTCCGATGGCAAGCGCGAGGAAGAGAAAGATGGCATGAACATCGGCCCCGGAAAATCCAGTAGCTTTCAGAATGGCAATCGAGTCCATCTTTTCATAAATCAACATGTTGAGGATATTATAAATCCCGAAACCAGCAACAATCAGTAATGTAATTCCTACAGCATAGGAAATTAAAGAACGGACAAAACTGCCCGTTTCAAACTGGGCATTTGCGGTTTGAATATCTTCTGCATCTGAGTTAAACAAACGGCGATACTCACGGGTTACTGACGGGGCCATGTCAATTTCATGCAGTTTGACAAGAATGTCAGTCATGTAAGCGCCAGGTTTCCCCAGAATTTTTTGAGTCGTGGCCAGTGAAGCAAAGGTCTGCGTCTTGTCGTATTCCTGAATCCCGGATTGATAAATACCCACAACACGCAATTGAAACCGTTCGCCCTGCGGAGTCGTTACCTGAATCATATCACCATTCACAGCCTTTAATTTATCTGCCAATCCTTTACCCAGAATAATACTGTTGCTGACATTGGCTATATCAACAGGTGACCCTTGCGTTACGTATTCACCAAAGTGAAAGAGATCTATTTCCGACTGTACATTGATACCATTTACCACTCCGGTTATATCAATTGATCCCTCATTGAAAAAGACCTGGGCGGTAATCCTTGACGTACTTCCCAGTACCCGTCTATCCTTATGAATGGCATCCAGAATGGCCAGGCTATTTTTAATTTCTGTTCGTGCCTCAGAAACTTTAATTGATTTTACAAAGTTATAGCCTCCAAAGGCTCTTGAAATATTAACGGGCTGTTCATCGGGTGGCTTGGGTTCATTGTATAGTCGTACATGCGCTGTTCGATTCAGGATCAGACCGTCAAGAAGATCATTCAAACCATTCATAAATCCCAGCAATGCAATGAACATGGTGATGCTGAAAGTGACCCCGACAGCGGCAACTACCGTCTGTTTTAATCTTGCCCTCAGCAGGGAAAAAGCAATCGTCAGGTTGAGACGGGAGTTCATGGCTCAGGCATTACGATTTCATCTCCAGCACCCAGCCCTTGAAGAATTTCTACCTTCACATAATCTTTGAGTCCGGTCACCACCTTATATTTCTTCCTATCCGATTTAATCACCAGTGAATCATCCACCAGGTAAGTCCTGGGAATGGTTAGTGCATTCTTTTTGGTACGGAGTATAATATTGGCTTCCACTGTTAAGTTGGGGTAGAGCGTCGGTGGTTTCTTTGAAAAGAGGGCTTCAATCTTAAATGATTGGGTCCGCTCATTCATCATCGGGTAAATTCGATCTACAGTTGCCTCAAAAACCTGATTTGGATAACTGTCCATGGTGAGCAATACTTGTTGACCTTTTAGAATCGACGAAATGTCATTTTCATCCACTTCTAGTTCGAGTATAAATTTTTCAGATTCGCCCAGTACTGCCAGTGGCGTCGACGGGTTGGCCATTTCCCCCGTTTTCCTGAATAGCCTGTACACTTTCCCGTCAATCGCACTCACTACCGTGAAGTCATTCACCTGGGTCGAACTGATTTCAAGACTTTTGCGAGATTGAGTGTCGATAAATTTCAGCTGACGTTCCAGCTCTTTATACCGGATGACAGACGCCTTCCATGCTGTTACCGAATTTTTATACGCCAATTGCCGTTGCTCCCACTCGATCTGGGTTCCCACATTCAGCTTATGAAGATTTTCCTGACGCACCATCAACAATGAATCATTGACAACTTTGCTTTTGGCAAGATCTGTTTCGACACGGGCTTCATTCAATCTTTCAGCGTTCGCCTTCAGATCTGCATATGCGGCTGCGAGCGCAGCATTTTCCCGATTGAGACGGGAGGCCGTATTGGATAATCGAAGGATAGGCTGACCCTTTTTTACAATAGAACCTTCCGAAACGAATATTTCTTCGATCAAACCATTGACGGAACTGTAAACCTCATATTGATTATTGCTCTTCACAATTCCGGAAGCAAAGACCGATTCGGAAATATCCTCTACCACGGGCTTGACCTTCTCTTGCTTTGATCCACAACCGGTGGCAAGCAAGAAAAAAATAACTACCACAATTTGTCCGGGCGTGTGGGGCATAATCGATAAAGACCTCATGGTTAACAATATATTCATTTAACTGCCATTCATGGCGTGACAAAAATCAGTCTCCTGAATGGGATATTGTCATGCCGGGCTCATGTACTGCGGCCATCTGTTCAATAGTCTGGATGGTACAGACAATGTGCTGAATGGATTTTAGTCCAACCTGTTGACATCTACCTTTACATCAATATTCTGTTTGCCCGAACTAAAGATGATGCCTTTGATTGGGGCGACATCAAAATAATCACGGCCGAAGGCAACGGTGATATGATGGGATGAAGGCATAATGTTGTTGGTAGGATCAAATTCAACCCAACCTATTTGAGGAAAGTAAACCGCCACCCAGGCATGCGATGCATCTGAACCGACCAGCTTCTCTTTCCCGGGAGGTGGCATGGTTTCAATGTATCCGCTGACATAACGCGCCGGCAAGCCCATGTTACGCAGGCAGGCGATCATCAAATGTGCAAAATCCTGGCACACACCCTTGCGTGATCTGAGGACGGACTCGACGGGCGTGTTGACCGTTGTAAATCCTGGTTTAAACTCCAAAGTTGTAAATATCTTTTGCATCAGCGCCTGGCATCCGCCCCACAGTGTGGCATCTTCCGGAAAACAATCGATCGCAAATTTCCTGATTTCCTCACTATATGGGACGTGCAAGGAGGGCAGTACATATTGCATCACATCGGCATAGGCATCACTTTGTTGTGCGATTTCGCCTACTGCCTTTCTCCACAACACCACTGAATTAAGCGCAAGGCCAGGATTGACGCGGTTTTCTATTTCCATAATGCTTTCCGAAATAATCTCCAGTTCGGAATGCTCCTTATATATAGAGATAAACAACAGGGTATTCCCAAAGAAATCTGTCCGGTAGGTAAGCTCATCCGGCGTTGGCGTTATCTTGATATCCGACGAAATACATTGCTGCTCATTCAGATTGATTGGCACCAGGCACAGTCTGTTATGGCCCGTGCTCACGACGTCCTGGTAATGATACTCTGTTATATGTTTTACTTTGTATCGCATGGTCAAACTTCAAATTGAAAACCGTCCCTGGAACCTTGCTGTTGATACCTGGAATGACTGAAATACGAAGCGCCCAACTTGGCTGAAATATTTTGTATTTGTTTTTCCAGTCTGGAACAAAAATCATCAAACGCTTTCCGGTGACGGGTGGATGGATCCACAGCGGTAAGTTCGGCAATGTTCATTAACCGGACCTGGCTGTAAGACTCAAACACCAGACGTGAAATTTCATTGTCATTGGTCCCGCCGTCTTTGGTAGCGAGACTTCGGGCATATTTTAACAGCCCTTCCAGTTGTGAAAATATGGACGTAGGATTATGACTGTTCAGAAATAAAAGGTCAATGGTCGGTGAAACATCCAGTGAAGTGCGATAGACTGACCGGTAAGAAGAAA
>DAOMZK010000091.1:0-7873 GCA_035438035.1 Cyclobacteriaceae bacterium
GATTTTCACAACATGTTCACTTACAGTGATGACAAGGGTGGATATGCCGCTGCAAAAAAATTAAAATACCCCATCGGCGAACACTGGGAGTATTCAAGCGGAACTTCCAACCTGATTTCCAAAATCATCAGGGAAACTGTCGGGGAGGAATCATATCCCAGCTTTGCCTATGAGCAGTTCCTCTGGAAGATTGGAATGTTTCACACATTATTGGAACTTGATGCCTCAGGCACGATCGTGGGTTCATCCTATGGTTATGCCAGTGCCAGAGACTGGGCCCGTTTTGGTTTACTTTTTTTAAATGATGGCATGTGGAACGGAGAGCGCATTTTGCCGGAAGGCTGGGCTCAATATTCTGCAACTCCTGCACCGTCTGCGCCCAAAGGTGAATATGGTGCACAGTTTTGGCTCAATGCAGGCGCCAAAGGCAATCCGGAAAATTCCTACCATCCCGGCATTCCCCATGATGAATTTGGCGCGGAAGGACATGAAGATCAATTGGTTTACATTATCCCTTCAAAAAAACTTGTGCTTGTACGCTTGGGCGTAAGTCACCATGGATTTGATGCCGTTGGATTGACGCAAAAAATTATCAGCGCGTTGCCGGCAAACTAATCCGGCGCTCATGTCCATTTTCAGATTCAAGAAATTTCTTGTTCATGATGACCGCGCCACTATGAAGGTGGGAACCGATGCGGTTTTGCTTGGATCATGGGCTGAAATTGAAAACGCGAGCAATATGCTGGATATCGGAACCGGAACCGGCATCCTGGCATTGATGCTGGCGCAGCGTTCACCAGAATCAACTTACATCGATGCAGTTGAACTGGCTCACCCAGATGCTCAGCAGGCGATTGAAAATGTAAGGCTATCACCGTGGCCGGAAAAAATCAATGTGATCCATTCCGACATCAGGCTTTTCCAACATACTGCCCTATACGATTTGATCATCTGTAACCCTCCCTATTTTATTAACAGTCTGCTCCCACCTCAAAAAGGTCGTGAAACCTCACGCCACACCACTGCCTTTTCGCATGATGATTTACTTGAAGCCGTGCGTAGATTGATGTCAAGGGAGGGGCGGCTGAATGTAATCCTTCCTTTTATTGAAAGTGAAATTTTTATCAAGAAAGCGGTGGACCAAAAACTTGTCCTTCGCCGCAATACGCAATTTTTTACGCGACAAGGTAAACCCCAGGAGCGCGCGCTGATGGAATTCAGATTCACATCCGGTCCACTTGAAAACAATTCAGTTACCCTCTATGGTTCAGGATTGGAATGGACAAAAGAATACCGCGGGTTGACCAGTGACTTTTACCTGGATCACCAGAAATAAAAGCACTTCCCGAAACCGTCTTGATTTCATATCATTGTGGCGCTTTTAAAGAATATTTTTTGATCTGCAGGTGAACCAACCATCTATAGCCATTCTGCTTCTCCTTGGTGTTTCAATAAACGGTTTCACCCAGCTTCCGGGGCTACACATCAAACAAGCCACCGGAAAAATTATTGTAGACGGCGAAATGGATGAGCAGGATTGGGCGGCGGCAGAGACAGCTGATCAGTTCAAGCAATATTTCCCATTTGATTCTTCCTATGCCAAAGTGAAAACAGAAGTCCGCATGACTTACGACGACCGTTTCATTTACATTTTTGCTGTCATGCACAATCTGGGGCCCAGAAAATATGTCACTACCTCGTTGCGCAGGGATTTCAACGGCGGCTTTATCGATACATTCAATGTCATTCTCGACACTTATAAAGACCGGACCAATGCGTTCCTGTTCGGAATAACGCCTTTCGGTGTACAGCGTGAAGGTTTGATTGCCAACGGCGGACAAAGTGCGGATGACTTTTCGGTGAGCTGGGACAACAAATGGTATTCGGAATCAAAAATCGAAGAAGATCGGTGGATGTGTGAGATCGCCATTCCATTCAAAACAATAAGGTTCAAACACGGACTGGATTCCTGGCATGTCAATTTTTACCGTACCGACAGTGAGTATACTGAACGTTCAACGTGGTCGCCGATACGAAGAGCATATCCTTTGGTTAATCTGGCCACTTTACGCGATCTCATTTTTGATCAACATATTGAACATCCGGGTGGAAACATTTCCGTCATCCCTTATATAGCCGGAAAATCACTTCAGGATTTTGAAGCCGGAACGCCCAGGGAAACCAACCTGGCTATCGGTGGGGATGCAAAAGTTGCCATCGGTCCCGCACTGAACCTGGACCTGACTGTCAATCCTGACTTTTCCCAGGTAGAAGTGGATCAGCAGGTTACCAACCTGAACCGGTTTGAAATTTTCTACCCGGAGAAAAGGCAATTTTTTCTTGAGAACGGCGACCTGTTTGCCAACTTCGGCTATGGCAATATGCGTCCATTCTTTTCCAGGCGAATTGGAGTAACGAGAGATCCTTCCACGGGACAAAATATTCAAAACCAGATTTATGGCGGTGCCCGCCTGAGTGGCAAAATCAACAACAACTGGCGCATTGGCGTGATGACCATGCAGGCAGCAGAAGATAAAACCATCAGTCTTCCCTCTACAAACTATTCCGTCCTGGCATTTCAACGCAAGCTTTTTGCACGGTCCAATATCAGCTTCATTGGAATTAACAAGCAGGCATTCAATGACACCGCATACAATCGTCTGTTGGGCCTGGAATACAACCTGGCGTCACGTGACAACAAGTGGACAGGTAAAGTTTTTTATCACCGCTCTTTTGATCAAGCGAAGAAAGACAGCGCTTATGCCTCCTCACTTAAGCTGGTGTACCAGGTTCCCAAAATCGATATTGAATTATTGGTTCAGGACATTGGGGCAAATTTCAATCCAGAAGTGGGATATGCACCGCGCAAACGCTTTACCCGGATTGCCCCGGAGGCGTATTATTTCTTTTATCCCAAATCGAAGTTGATCAACAACCACGGACCGGGTACTGACCTCGACTACATTTGGGATCATAAATATGGGCTGACAGACTGGGATGCCAACCTTTGGTACCAGGTGAACTTTCAAAACTCAGCTACATTCTTTATCAGGATCCGACAGGATTATGGAAAAGCATTCTTTCCCTTCGACCCCACATTCCCTTCCGACCCGAATGATGCCGTTAATCTTCCTGCGGGGTCATCGTATCATTGGAATTCTGTAATCCTGGGCTATACTTCAAATGCCAGGAAAAGACTCTACTTCAATCTACAATCACGACTGGGGGAATACTACAATGGCAAGCGCCAGAATGTGGATGGTTCCATCAGTTACCGGTTCCAGCCCCATGCTGTGATCTCCATGAATTTCAGTTACAACCGTATTCGTTTGCCGGATCCTTATAACAGTACTGATCTTGTTTTACTGGGACCCAAGTTTGATTTCACTTTTTCGCGTAAATTATTCTGGACCACCTACCTCCAGTATAACAACCAAATCAACAACCTGAATATCAACTCACGACTGCAGTGGAGATTCAGACCTGTTTCTGATTTCTATCTTGTCTACACCGATAACTATTTTGCCGAAGCCTCTTCCCATGATCAGATTTTTTATGTGGGTCAGCCCAAACTGAGGGCATTGGTAATAAAATTTACGTATTGGTTGAATCTCTAATTCGGATCACCCATTTTTCAGTACTGCCTTTACATAATATGGTAGAAATATTATTGTTATTAAAAAACTAATCTGGTCATTTTCAATCAGTTAAAAATTAAATAATATATGTTTAAACATATATTATCAATTCCTTATTATCATTGCACCATCAATTAACAAAACCTATGAAAAAACTGAACATGATTGCCGTGCTGCTGTTCGCAACGGTTAGCACTTTTGCACAAACAACCTGGGGCGTTGACAAGGCCCACGCCAAACTCGGCTTTGGTATCACGCACATGATGCTCGCTGAAGTAGATGGATCTTTCAAAGTATATGATGCTTCAATCACTTCTACCAAAGAAGATTTTTCTGATGCTGTATTTGAAGTTTCTGCTGATATCGAATCCATCAACACGGACAACGAAGGCCGTGATAAGGATCTGAAAAGTGAAAAATATTTTAATGCTGCCTCATTTCCAAAATTGACTTTCAAGAGCACATCCTTCAAGAAAGTAGAAGGCAACAAGTTTAAAATGACTGGTGAACTGACTATGCACGGAATCACCAAACCGGTAGAACTGGATGTAACCATCACGGGTCCTGTTACCAATCCCCGCGGAACGAAAATCGGTCTCAAGGCTTCCGGTATTATCAAGCGCACCGATTTCGGTATTGGCGGTCCTGGCGGCGCCATGCTGAGCGAAGAAGTTACACTCATCGCCAATGGCGAGTTTGCCAAGAAATAATTAAATCCCCGATGGCTCCCGATAACTATCAGGACGGGATCATATTTAAATAAGCCTTGTCAATATTGGCAAGGCTTATTTATTTTTGACCGGCACACCAGGATGAGAATGAAAATTGAAGGAGAAATCAAACAGCCCAAATTCAGAAACCCCTATCAAAAGGCGGCCCTCAACCTGATTTATACGGCCAACTGGCTTGAAGGCAAGCAACAGGTGCTATTCAAACCTTTTGGCATTACACCCGCACAATACAACATCCTGCGTATCCTCCGCGGCCAGCATCCCAACAAGATCTCTGGAGTCGAAATTAAATCCAGGATGCTCGACAGGAACTCAGATATTCCACGCCTGTTGGAACGACTACTGAAAAAGGACTTCATCACCAAAGCCCAATGCCCGAACGATAAGCGCGCTGCGGATATCCTGATCACCGCACAAGGTCTTGAGCTGCTGGCTAAAATGGACAAACTCATTGACGAGACGGAGAAAAAAAGCATTCAACTTTCTGTCAAAGAAGCCACTCTGCTGAGCAATCTGCTGGATAAGATAAGGGGGTAATGAACTATTACATTGGTTTTTAAATGAGTCGTCCTGAAATAAGTTGACACAAATTAGTCAACTTATTTCAGGACGACTCACACTACATGTAAAAGTTCCCTAACGTCGAAGTGTAGTCATAAAAAAACCCCGAAGTTTTCACCCCGGGGCCTCTCATCCCGGATTTTCCGGGTGCAAACAGAGAGTTAGTAACGATAGTAATCCGGCTTGAACGGACCTTTTTGATCCACGCCAATGTATTTAGCCTGTTCAGTAGAAAGTTCCTCCAACTCCACACCGATCTTTTTCAGATGAAGGCGGGCCACTTTCTCATCCAGGTGCTTCGGCAGCATGTATACTTTGTTCTCATACTTGCCGGTATTGGTCCACAATTCTATTTGTGCCAGCGTCTGGTTTGTAAATGAGTTGGACATTACAAATGAAGGGTGTCCGGTGGCGCATCCAAGATTCACCAACCTTCCTTCCGCCAGCAGGATCACTTGCTTTCCGTTTTTCAACGTATACAGATCCACCTGCGGTTTCACTTCATCTTTGCTCGCGTTCTTGTTCAACCAGGCCACATCAATTTCATTATCGAAGTGACCGATGTTACACACAATCGTCTTGTCTTTCATCTTTTCAAAATGACGACCCAACACGATGTTGCAGTTTCCTGTCGCGCTCACGACGATATCGGCATCTTTCACCGCATCATCCATCTTCTTCACTGCAAATCCATCCATAGCAGCCTGCAAAGCGCAGATCGGATCGATCTCCGTAACGGTAACACGCGCACCGGCCCCACGTAATGAAGCAGCAGAGCCTTTGCCCACGTCACCATAACCTGCCACCACGGCAACTTTTCCAGCCATCATCACATCTGTTGCCCGACGAATAGCATCCACCAGGGATTCTTTACAGCCATATTTGTTGTCAAACTTTGACTTGGTCACTGAGTCATTGATGTTGATTGCAGGCAAGGGCAGTTTGCCGTGATTCATGCGCTCAATCAGGCGGTGAACACCGGTGGTAGTTTCTTCTGAAATGCCTTTTATGCCGGGGATGAGTTGAGGATTGCGGTCCAATACCATGTTGGTTAAATCTCCGCCATCATCCAGAATCATATTAAGGGGCTTGCCTCCCTTGAATGCATACAGCGTCTGTTCAATACACCAGTCAAATTCCTGTTCATTCATTCCTTTCCATGCAAAGACCGGGATACCGGCTTTTGCAATAGCGGCAGCGGCGTGGTCCTGGGTAGAGAAAATGTTACAAGATGACCATGAAACTTCTGCTCCAAGGTGTACCAATGTTTCAATCAATACAGCCGTCTGAATGGTCATGTGAAGGCATCCAGCAATCCGTGCATCTTTCAACGGTTTGGATTGACCAAATTCCTCGCGAATAGCCATCAATCCGGGCATTTCGGCCTCAGCCAATTGAATCTCTTTCCTGCCCCATTCGGCCAGGGAAATGTCTTTTACTTTGTATTTAAGCGTGTCAGCAACCATTATTTTTGATGTTTCTGTGTAAAATGAACGGCAAAGGTAATAAGAAGTAAGGAAAATAATATCCGGGATTTGACTGGCTTCTGGTCCTTCCAATGAACTTTTACCCGCCCGTTTTCCTTAACCTGCAGTACTTATCCTCCGTATGAAAAAACCGCTTATTGAAATTGAAGTAGTGTCCGACGTAGTCTGTCCCTGGTGCTACATCGGCAAAAGAAGAATGGAAAAAGCTGTAGCCCAACTCAGCAACGAATTTGAATTCAGAATTTCCTATTCACCCTTCGAATTGAATCCCCACATTCCCGAAAAGGGACTGGATCAAAAAGCTTATCTGACGGATAAATTTGGCGGTGAAGTGCAGTATCAGCAAATTACCAGCCGGGTTAGCCAGACGGCAGCGGAAGAAGGTTTAAAATTTGATTTTTCAAAACAACATGTATCGCCAAACACCCGCCATGCCCATCGGATTATCCGTTTCGCCAAACAAAAAGGAAAACAGGAAGCAGTGAAAGAGGCTTTTATGAAGGCTTACTTTGAAGATGGCGTTGACTTGTCGTCACATGATAATCTCGCCACCGTGGCGGAAGCGGCTGGACTCAACAGGAAGGAAGTTCTTGAATTATTGAATTCAGATACCGGGCTGGCTGAAATAAAACAGCTTGAACAAATAAACATCCAGCGCGGAATTTCAGGTGTACCTTTTTTTATTATCAACAACAAGTACGGTTTTTCTGGCGCTCAGCCAACAGCGGTTTTTCAGAAAGCCTTCCAGCAAGTGGCTACGGAGCTAACTACTACCGCTGAACAGTGTGAGGTGGATACTAAAGATTGTTAGATTACTTCTTCAGCATCTCCTCTTTAATCACCGTTGTCCATACACTGGCTTTTCCGCCTTCCATACGCACCCAGACCGGCGCGATAATTCCGGCATGCGCTGAGATGCTGATCAATTCTCCGGGCAATTGCGCACCCGTAGGAGTGAATGGCGATTCACTGATCTTGACGTCCTTGAAAGAAGATCCCCCGTCGAAGGAATAGGACAGGTACACATCGGTCTGCAGATCTTCATACGCTCTACGGTCATAGTACACTACATATACATTGCCATTGGTCTGATCAACAGCCATCGCAGGCATAAACTGATGTGTTTTTGTGCTGTCCTGGTTGACTTTGAGAGGCACCGTCCAGTGATCGCCATGATCAAGGGAACGAATCATCACAACGTCTGTATCATCGGGGCCGTTCTTCTGTTGGACAAATGTCATGTAGGTATAACCTTGCCTGCGCGTCATGCTGCAATCAATAACCATCAATGGCACATCATGTGTCGAATTGAATCCGGGGATATGCATCAGGCCATTTTTCTGGCGTGTAATGCTGATGTCATTGGAGAGCCAGGTTACGCCCCCATCGTAAGAACGGTCGAGGTATATTATTCCCTGGTTCGACCATGCCACATAAATTTTCCATCCAGTCCAAT
>DAOMZK010000092.1:0-7873 GCA_035438035.1 Cyclobacteriaceae bacterium
AGGCGAAAGTATCCGGCTTGTCGGCGGAAGGTACTTTGGAAACTAATTTACCATTACCATTGCGGGTGTTGGCTTTACCTTCACTGGTGAGGAAATAGTCCGTCATCACTGTGTTGGCAGGAGGCCATACTTCTGAAGTCTGCCACACATTTTTACCCATGGTGAAATATTTTACGTGGGCGTTTTTCTTAAAGTCATTCTTCTCCCCTTTCAGCAGCATGTCAAACCATGCCCAGGTGAGGTCATCATAATTCAGACGGGCGTCTCCCATACTGCGCTCGCCGACCATGGTATTCTCAGTAGCGCGCTTGTAAGAACAGTGTAACACCGGCGCGATGATGAGGTACTGGTTGTCGGCCATTTCCTTGTTGGGATTTTTGCGGACATGGTTGTACAACGCAATGTTGGGACTGGAAGAAACATCATACCAGGAAACAAACCAGAAGCCCGGCACATTGATCGGCTGGTTGTCATGGTACAGTCCTCCCTTGAACCACGCAGGATCATTGGGCTTGCGGATGATCATCTGATCAAACACGCCGCCTTTCTGTCCATTGGCTTTTGACATGATATCTTTTACAGGAAGCACAGAAAGTCCCTGTGCCCAGTCAACTTTTGGCATCTCAGTAGCCAGGTCATAGAAACGCTGTACGCGCTGCAGATCACTTTGCGTAATATCTTTTGGAAACATCGGACGGAAAGCATCATTCTGTGTTCCGTACAACCAGGCGGTGAATAACATCTGGTGTGCACCTCCCCTATACCAGTTGCCCTGCTCCATGAATTCTCCCACGCGACCTACACCGGCGCCAAATCCCTGTGCTACGATTGCACCCAAACCAGGATGACCCTGTGCAGCGACGGCCATCTGCCATTCTGCAGTGGATGAACAACCAATCAAACCTACTTTTCCATTAGACCAACTCTGTTTGGATAGCCAGTCGATAGCGTCCGTTCCATCTGTAACCGGAGTTCCCAGAATATCCCAGGTTCCCTCAGAGAAAAAACGGCCACGTTCGTTCTGCACCACATAGGCATATCCTCTTCTCACGGCATCATAGGCATCCTGTAAGGCACGTGTTCTCATCTCTCCATCCACCCAGGTATTGAAATTGTAGGGTGTACGGGAAAGGATGGTCGGTGCTTTTCCGTTTCCTTTCGGCCGGTAGATATCGCTTGCCAGGCGTACGCCGTCACGCATCGGCATCATCACCTTCTGGTCGATGACGGCAATGGATTCCAGTTTTTTATAGATTTCGTCGGGTGATGGACCGGATTGCTGAGCGTGTACAGTCATTACTACAACAACCGCCAGAAGGAGGAGGAGCTTTTTCATAGTCAGTTTAGGTTTAAAGTTTTTAAGATAGGGGTTAGCCTGTCAATTGACAAGAGGTTTGCTACAGGGAAATACCGGTTCAAACAAGGACGATCAATTAAGAATTTACGACTTTAGATTTACGATGTACGATTGGGCAGCCGCCAGGGCAAAGGAGAAATTCGCTTGTGCCTTATCAAGGGGGTACCGGAACAGGAGGCGCGTCTGGCATGACATTTTATAGTTTAGTTTAGAAATACGGAACATTTGTAACACACTGACAGACTTACGAATACCGATCACCGATTACTGATCACTGATTACCTTTTACCCATACTATCCCCGAAGCCAATCCGCACACAAGCCATCAATTTTTACCGCAACTACCATCATTCCTGTTGCTTTTAGAATATTTTTTTTATAATCTCATGTCATCAACTAAATCACTTCAGTTCATTTGGCACACACAGGTTTTGGACATACCGCGAGAAGAGATGCCTGGTGGGTGCAGCCATTGCTGATTTTTTGCGGCCTTACTGCGTTTATTATTTATACCACCTGGGCGGCCTTCCAGGGCGATTATTATTCTTTCGGGCCTTATCTATCTCCTTACTACTCCCCTGAAATTTTCGGAAACTCTCCCCACGCCTGGTTCGGCAGTCAGCCTTCGTGGTGGCCGGAGGCCATACCCTTTTCGCCTGCCTTCCTGATCCTGTTGGGTCCGGCCGGCATGCGTTTCACCTGCTACTATTATCGCGGCTCTTACTACAAGGCATTCTGGGCCGACCCTCCGGCATGCGCTGTGTCCGAACCACGTAAAACCTATTGGGGAGAAAATTCTTTCCCGCTTATCATCCAAAATGTACACCGCTACTTCATGTACGTAGCCGTCATCTTTGTTTTTATCCTCGCCTATGATTCACTTAAAGCCATGTGGTTTATTGACCCTGCTACAGGCGAGAGTCATTTCGGAATCGGCGTGGGCACATTGGTGTTGATGGCGAACGCCACGCTCATTGGCTGCTATACATTTGGATGTCATTCTTTCCGTCACATCGTCGGCGGAATCAAGGATCAGCTTTCAAAGTCGCCCGTGCGAAAAAAATTGTATGACTGCTCAAGCTGTCTTAACCGCGCACACTCAAACTGGGCGTGGGCAAGTTTGTTCTGTGTCGCCTTCGCGGATGTATATGTGCGACTGGTTGCCATGGGAATTATTATGGACTGGAGAATTATCTGATGGACCAACCGACAACCTATAAACACGATGTATTGGTGATTGGCTCTGGCGGCGCCGGATTGCGTGCGGCCATCGAAGCTTCATCTGCCGGTGTCTCTGTTGCGATGGTATGCCGGTCTCTTCTTGGAAAAGCGCATACCGTCATGGCTGAAGGTGGTGTAGCCGCTGCCCTAGCCAACGTCGATGACCGCGACAGTTGGAAAGTTCATTTCGCCGACACCATGCGCGGCGGCCAGTATCTGAACAACTGGCGGATGGCCGAACTACATGCCAAGGAATCCCCTGATAGGGTAAAAGAACTGGAAGCATGGGGCGCAGTTTTTGACAGAACAGACGATGGAAGAATTCTACAAAGAAATTTCGGCGGACATAAATACCCCCGACTCGCGCATGTCGGCGACCGCACGGGATTGGAAATGATCCGCACTTTGCAGGATCATGGCATTCACCAGGGCATTGAAATCTACCAGGAGCATACGGTCATCAGTTTATTAAAGTCCAACGACAAAATCGTTGGTGCTTTCGGCTACGATCGTGAAAAGGGACTATTCAAAGTGTTCCAGGCCAAAGCGGTGATTATTGCCACTGGTGGAATGGGCAGGATTTACAAGATCTCCAGCAACAGTTGGGATTGTACCGGGGGTGGCATCTCCCTCGCCTATCACGCCGGCGCTGATCTTATCGATATGGAATTTGTGCAGTTCCATCCAACCGGCATGGTGTGGCCTCCCAGTGTACGGGGACTGCTGATCACAGAAGGAGTTCGCGGAGAAGGCGGCGTGCTGCGGAACAACCAGGGTAAGCGCTTCATGTTTAACGACATTCCGGAAAACTATAAGGGACAAACGTCCATGGATGAGGAAGAAGGCTGGCGTTATACGCAAGGAGATAAAAATGCCAAGCGTCCACCTGAATTATTGACACGTGATCACGTTGCGCGCTGTATCAACCGAGAGGTCAAAGAAGGCCGTGGCTCACCCCATGGTGGTGTGTTTCTCGATATTGCCTGGATCAAGGAGAAAATCTCCAATGCACCGGAGCACATCAAACGAAAACTTCCCAGCATGTACCACCAGTTTAAAGAACTGGCGGGCATCGACATCACCAAAGAGCCGATGGAAGTAGGTCCGACAACGCACTACATCATGGGCGGTGTCCGTGTGGATTCAGATACACAGATGACGAGCGTCCCCGGATTGTTTGCGGCTGGAGAATGTGCCGCCGGGCTCCATGGCGCGAACCGGTTGGGTGGCAATTCACTTTCCGATCTGCTTGTATTTGGAAAACGGGCCGGAGAATATGCTGCGAAGTATGCAAAAGAAAACCAGGCAACTGAAGTTCCAACAGATGAAGTCAATAAGATCGCAGCATGGTCCCTCGCTCCTTTTGAGCGCAGCCTGGCCAAAGGCGGAGAAAATCCTTTCCAGATACAGTCGGACATGCAGGAGTTCATGCAGGCTCTTGTGGGAATTGTGAGAACTGATAGTGAACTGACCGAAGCCATAGGAAAAATTGAAGATCTGAAAAAATTAATTGAGCGGGTCGGCTGTGATGGAAACCGGGGCTATAATCCTGGTTGGCATACGGCTATCGAACTAATGCATATGGTAACCGTCGCTGAAGCGATTGCGAAAGCAGCGAAAGAAAGAAAAGAAAGTCGCGGTGGACATTTCAGGGAAGATTTTCCGAATAAGAGTGAAGAGTTTGGGAAGGTTAATATTTTGATCAGGAAAGATTCTTCGGGGGATATGGAAGTGAAGCACGTTGCTAAAGAAAAGATGAGGGATGATTTGCAGGCGATAATTGAGGAGATGAAATAGTTAATTTGAAAATTTTCTAATTTGAAAATTTGAAAATGCGTTTGCTGGAATATCGTTAAACTAAAACATCGAGACAGTGAAAACAGCATTTAATATTTGGAGGACCGATTCCAGTGGTGGAAAGTTTCAGCAGTATGAGACGGATATCACGGAAGGCATGGTAGTGCTGGATGCGGTGCACCAGATCCAGGCGGAGTCGGCGAATGATCTGGCGGTTAGATGGAACTGTAAGGCAGGGAAATGCGGTTCATGTTCTGCAGAAATCAACGGTCGTCCCAAACTGATGTGCATGACCCGCATGTCTGACATGCCGACAGACAAGCCGATCAGCATACAGCCGATGAAGTCTTTCCCTGTGATCAGGGATCTGGTGACCGATGTTTCTGTTAATTACCGTGTAAAGAAGAAAATCAAAAAATTCAATCCCCGTCCTGCGGATGCACCGGACGGTACGTGGAGGATGGCGCAGTCTGATATAGACCGCGTACAGGAGTTTAGAAAATGTATTGAATGTTTTCTATGCCAGGATGTGTGCCACGTGTTGCGGGAGCACAATTTGCATGATCAATTTATCGGTCCGCGGCACCTCGTGTACAATGCGGCGCTTGAAATGCACCCGCTTGACATTGAAGACCGGCGAGGCGATTTGAAAGACGAAGGCGGCATTGGGTTTTGCAACATCACGAAATGCTGTACAACAGTTTGTCCTGAAAACATTACGATCACCGACAACGCCATCATTCCATTAAAAGAAAGAGTGGCGGATAAGTTCTACGATCCGATTGCGAAGTTTTTTAGTTTGTTTAAGTAGGAATACAGTTCCCGGGGATTAACGCAGATTTAGCCGCAGATTCTCGCTGATTTTATCGTCGAAGATAAAAGCATGCATTATCTGCGTTAATCTGCACGCCACATCTGCGAGATCAGAGGGAAACCTGTATTATTTTCTCTTGTTTTAACTTACAATACTTTCTACTTTAGAATAGCATTAACTACTGTTATGAAAGCACAATCATTCAAATTGAAGCCCCTCTCGAAAGACGGAGTGGAATCTGCCATGACAAAGGCTGAACATTATCGCTTGCTCAATCAACCCAAGCTGGCGGAAAGTATTTGCCTCGATATACTTGAAGTTGATCCTTCCAATCAGAAAGCTTCTGTTGTGCTGTTGCTCGCCCTCACCGACCAGTTTGGTCAATCGACACCCAACGTGGCCAAGCAGGCGCAGGACATTGCGTTCAATCTGAAAGACGAATACGCCAAACAATATTATATCGGCATTATCCACGAGCGCCTCGGCAATGTAGCGCTCAATTCATCCGTTCACGGATCCGATTACGACGCCTATGAGTGGTACCTGGAGGCCATGGATTACTTTGAAAAGGCCCAAACCCTCGCTCCTGCTTCCAACAACGACGCCATCCTCCGATGGAACACCTGCGCCAGAACCATCATGCAGTTCAAGCTGGAAGAGCGGCCGTCAGATGCAATACATCCGATATTGGAGTAGGGAATAATACATTTTGATATGCGTGTAGATGCACCTACTGGTATTTAGCCAGTAGTTAGTGGCAAGTGTATCTCAAAGAGTTATCGTTAAATTTTAAGATGAATTGAAACAACATGCAAATTATTGACTCCATATTTGGATCAGTTATCTTCGAATTCAAGGAGTTCACAATGCTTAATCAGGCGAAGAAATAATCCCAGACCACGTAGCCTTTTTATTTGTGAACTTGGTGCTATTCATCTTGTTCGTTGTGATCCTGAATTCAATTCTACAGCTTCGAATTACTGACAAATGCAATCTTCTTTCCATCCGGTGACCAGCTGGGTACATTGATCGTGCCCTGTCCGCCGAAGATGTAGGCGATGTTTCTCGGAACGCCGCCGGAGACTGGCATCAATCGCAGATACACTTTTTTGTAAAACGGATGTGTGGCCGGATCCATATCCACGGGAAAGGAAATGTATACAATCCACTTTCCATCGGGGGAAATGTGCGGGAACCAGTCATTGTAGTCGTCAAAGGTCAGCTGCACAGGATTGCTGCCATCGGGGTTCATGCGCCAGAGCTTCATGGTGCCCGTACGCACGGAATTGAAGTAAATGTATTTCCCGTCGGGACTGTACTCCGGTCCGTCATCCAGCGTCGAGCTGTTGGTGAGGGCGGTCTCTTTTTTTGTAGCGATATCAATAGCCCAGATGTCAAACTGCTTGTTGCGTTGACCGGTAAAGATCAATGTCTTCTTATCGGGCGACCAGCCATGCAGGTACGAAGGGCCATCGGTCTCCTGGGTAATTTGTTCAGGTTTGTCAGAGCCTTCAGCGGGCATGATGAAAATGGTAGATTTTCCGCCGAGGTGGTTGCTAAGCCCAAGCATCTTGCCGTCGAAGGACAACACGTGATCGTTATTGTTATCCGTGACTTCGCCGGTATTGAGTTTTGAGATCTTGCCTGTTGCCAGTTCATAACGGTAAATCAAGCCTTCTGAGTTGTAGATCAGATATTTATTGTCCGACGTCCAGTTGGGTGCCTGGATGGAGTTGGGTGCGGAGTACAATATTTTGCGCTGACCCGTTGCCACGTCCATTACTTCCAGGTGACTGCCGATGTAGTCTTTATAGGGTACCCAGCCTTTTGCCGGCGGTATGATGAGCTGTACGTTGCTGAAGACGGCTTGCTCAATAACGTCCTCATTATGCGAACAGATGAACAATCCAACAAAAAGTTCCTCAGGGAGCGTCAACTCCTTGCTGACGGTCTTGTAGTTTTGCCCATAGGTAGCCGCAGAAAAAGAAAATGTATTGCCAATTCTTTCGAATTCAATTTCAGTGGGGAGATAGGACGATACTGCAACCTGGTCGGTGATAGACCCATCGGCAGGTCGGAACTGAAGAGACGTAAGCAACGGTTCACCCCCGTGAACACAGGCATCAGCGTATCGCGAATCAGTAGTCAGTTTATCCCGGGCAATGATGCCGATTTTGCGGTGACCCTCCACTCCTTTTCCAATAAACCGTACAGTGGCCCTGAACATAAAATCTCCCTTGATCTTTTTCCAGGCAAACTGGAATTGATCGGCATTGGTCCACATGTTTTTACCGGCACCGGAAAGGAGATAGGTCTGATCTTCCCTACTGTAAACGGTGTTCCCCTTCATTTTGGGACTGCCTACATCTTCATGGTGATCAAAAATTCCAACGGGTTGGAGTTGCGCATGAAGGAGCCCGGCATTGGATAAAATAAAGGATGTCACCAGTGCGAGTCGAAAGGATGATTTCAATTTCATCATGTTTTGGATTAGTCGATTATTGATACCTTTCCATCCCAACCCATAAATCAATACCCGATGGAATGGTATGAAGTTAAGAACATTGATTCGATTGACAGCCCTGCCTTGCTGATATTTCCTGAGCGGGTGCAGCACAACATCAATAAGATGATATCAGCCTTGAACGGTGATAGTCAACGCCTGATGCCGCATGTGAAAACCC
>DAOMZK010000093.1:0-7864 GCA_035438035.1 Cyclobacteriaceae bacterium
AAACCTGTCCGCTGCCCGGGATACCCAATTGATGCAGAGCCTCCTCACTACCGCCAATCACGTTATCGATGTGATGGATGCCGGTACCACCATGCGCTTCCTCACGGCCTATTTTGCTGTAACCCGTCAAAACAAACTGCTGACAGGAACAGACAGGATGAAAGAACGACCCATCAATTTGCTGGTGGATGCCCTCCGCACCCTTGGAGTAACTATTGATTATAAAGGGAAAGAAGGCTTTCCCCCCATTGAGACAGGGGGTTTTGATCGTCAGCTCACCAACCTCATTTCCATTCGCGGGGACATCAGCAGTCAGTTCATTTCAGCTTTGATGATGGTAGCTCCGGCTTTACCGCTCGGACTTACCATTGAACTGCAGGGTAAGACCGGCAGCTTTCCCTATCTAAGGATGACTGCCGAACTGATGTCATTGTTTGGTGTCAGACCGGAACTTTCTGAGAAACAAATTCAAATCGGACCCGGATCGTATAAGCCTGCCACATACCGGGTGGAACCCGATTGGTCAGCCGCCAGCTACTGGTTTGCCTTTACTGCATTGGCTCAATCCGCAGCGATCCTGTTGCCAAAAGTGGAGGCCGAGGCACTCCAGGGAGATAAAGTAATCATAGACATCATGAGCCACCTGGGGGTGAAATCAGAATTTACATTGGATGGCTTGCGACTCACAAAAAGCAAAACGGTAACCGACCTGCTCAAATGGGATTTTACAAACTGCCCCGACCTCGCTCAAACCGTATTGCCGGTCTGTGCGGCTAAAAACATCAAAGGCGTTTTTATCGGTCTGGAAAGCCTGAGAATTAAAGAAACCGACAGGATTGCTGCCCTTCAAGCCGAGTTGGGTAAAATAAATGCCAGGCTGGTAGGTGAAGGCGGTGCCTGGAATCTACTGCCGGCTTTTACTCCGCCCCCTCCCGGTACAGTTTTCAAAACCTATCACGATCACCGGATGGCGATGGGCCTCGCCCCGCTTGCCACACTAGCGGATATTTCTATCGATTCCCCCGATGTGGTCAATAAATCCTACCCGTCATTCTGGGAGGACCTTGGTGCCATTGGCTTCAGGACTGAGTTGAAGTAGGATCCCGTCGTTACTTGATGTAACGGAAATCATGACCCGGCTTCAGTTGCAGCAATACCTCATATATCAGGTTGATAACGTTCTCCACATCCGACTTATGAACCATCTCCACTGTGGTATGCATGTATTTTAAAGGAAGGGAAATAAGACCTGATGCCACCCCTTCTGCCGAGTAGGCGAATGAATCTGTGTCCGTTCCGGTAGACCTTGAAACAGCCTGTCGCTGGAAGTTTATCTTCTTCTTTTCCGCAGTCTGAATAATCATTTTCAGGACGTTGTTCTGAACGGCTGGTCCATAGCAGACGACCGGTCCAAGTCCGCATTTCATATTGCCGCTTTCCTTCTTGTTGTACATCGGTGACTGCGTATCATGGGTCACATCCGTACAGATTGCAAGGTCTGGCTTGATTCTTCGGGATATCATTTCTGCACCGCGTAAACCGATTTCTTCCTGAACAGCATTCACGATGTAGAGCCCGAAGGGAAGTTTCTTTTTATTCTCTTTTAAGCGCCTGGCCACTTCCGCAACCATGTATCCGCCCATTCTGTTATCCAATGCACGTCCGACAAAGAAATTCTTTCCGAGTTCAGTGAATTCATCCTCAAACGTGATCACACAGCCCACGTGCACACCCCGCGCTTCCACTTCCTTCTTGGATTCCGCGCCAATGTCAATGAAAATATTTTTCAGGGATGGTGTTTCTTCCTTTCCAGCGTCGCGCACGTGGATGGCGGGCCATCCGAAAACACCCTTTACAATTCCTTTGTCGGTATAAATGTTTACCCGCATGGAAGGCGCGATCTGGTGATCGGAGCCACCGTTACGGCGCACATAAATGTATCCTTCGTCCGTGATGTAATTGACAAACCAGGAAATTTCATCTGCATGCGCTTCGATTACCACTTTATAGTCAGCTTTGGGATTGATAATACCAACCGCCGATCCATAGACATCCACTATGTGGGTATCCATGTAGGGCTTCATATAATCCAACCAGATTTGCTGACCGGTATATTCAAATCCGGTGGGTGAAGAATTGTTTAAATACCGGTAGAGGAATTCTTTACTTTTCTTGTCCATAAAATATTTCAGGTTTTTAGATTTTAAATTTCAGATTATCGTTCACCAAACTTTTCACTCTTCACTCTTCACTTTTCACTCTTCACTCACAAAGGGATATTGCCATGTTTCTTCTTAGGCAAAGTCGCCACTTTATTTTCCAGCATTTTAAAGACTTTAATCAGTTTCTCCCGGGTATCAGCCGGGTAGATCACCTCATCGATATACCCACGATGAGCGGCGCGGTAGGGATTGGCAAACTTCTTTGTATAGTCTGCTACTTTTTCATTGAGCTTAGTCTCCGGATCGGCGGCTTCAGAAATTTCTTTCTTGAAAATGATTTCTGCAGCACCCTTCGCTCCCATTACGGCGATCTCAGCGGTAGGCCATGCATAATTAAAGTCGGCTCCAATGTGTTTGGAGTTCATTACATCATAGGCACCACCATAGGCTTTTCTTGTGATGACGGTTACGCGGGGCACCGTGGCTTCGGAGAATGCGTACAACAGCTTGGCTCCGTTGGCGATGATGCCATTCCATTCCTGGTCGGTGCCCGGCAGGAATCCCGGCACATCTTCAAATACCAACAAAGGAATATTGAAACTATCACAGAAACGCACGAAACGGGCTCCTTTTACACTGGAATTAATATCCAGCACACCGGCGAGTGAAGCGGGCTGATTGCCTACGATCCCAATGCTTCTTCCGGCAATTCGTGCAAAGCCCACCACAATGTTCTCCGCAAAATTTTTATGCACTTCAAAAAAACTGGCATCATCCACCACACCGTTAACCACATCCCGCATATCGTAGGGCTGGTTGGGATTCTGAGGAATAATATCGTTGAGTGCAGGCCGCTTTTCATTACCTGGCACATACGACTGAAGTGGCGGATCATCTTCGCAATTCTGTGGTATGTAGCTGAACAATTTCTTGATCTGCGCAATACAATCCGCTTCATTCACACAGGCAAAATGCGTTACCCCGCTTTTCGTGCTATGCGTTGACGCGCCGCCCAGTTCTTCCGCTGTCACGTTTTCATGCGTCACCGTTTTCACCACATTGGGGCCTGTGACAAACATGAACGAGGTATTTTCAACCATGAAAATGAAATCAGTAATCGCCGGTGAATACACAGCGCCGCCCGCGCAGGGCCCCATGATCGCAGAAATCTGCGGCACTACACCAGAGGCCATCACATTCCTGTAAAAAATATCGGCATAACCCCCAAGTGAAACGACCCCCTCCTGGATACGGGCGCCGCCTGAATCATTCAGACCGATGACGGGTGCGCCGTTTTTTACGGCAAGGTCCATGATCTTCACAATCTTTTCAGCATGTGTTTCTGACAACGAACCACCGAATACGGTAAAGTCCTGGGAGAATACATATACCAATCGTCCTTCAATGGTTCCATAGCCGGTAATCACACCGTCACCGAGATAGTGTTCTTTGTCCAGTCCGAAATCACGGCTTCTGTGCATGACAAACTTGCCCATCTCCTCAAAGGAGCCCTCATCGAGCAGCAATTGAATACGCTCGCGTGCGGTCAGTTTACCTTTGGCATGCTGCTGTTCAACGCGCTTTTCACCGCCCCCCAGCAAAGCCTCACGGTTCTTGAGGTCAAGTTCTTTAAATTTTACTGCATCGTCTTTGGATTGACTCATCGTACCGAATGTTGGGATTCAAATATAGTTATTGTTTGTGCCGATATACTAACTTGCTTCAGGCAGAAAAACGTCCCCAAAATACCCTCCCGGAATGAGTGAAAAAATTGCCATTATCGACCTTGGCACAAATACTTTTCACCTGCTCATCGCTGAAACTACAGAAGGATCATCGCATATTCTGCATCGGGAAAAACAGCCCGTCAAGATAGGCATGGGCGGCATCAACCAAGGTCATATCACTGAAGCAGCCATTCAGCGGGCATTGACCTGCCTGCACAAATTTAAAAAAACAATGGACGAAAGGAAGGTAAGCCGTTCACTTGCTTTCGGCACCAGCGCCCTGCGAAGTGCTTCCAATGGCGCAGATGTCGTACAGCAAATTGAAAAGGAAACCGGTATTCAGGTTCAGCTGATTTCCGGTGACGCCGAAGCAGAATATATTTTTTATGGAATCCAGTCAGCGATGGACCTGGGTCTGGAAAAATCCATGATCGTGGATATTGGCGGAGGAAGCGTTGAATTTATTATCGGGAACCGTTCACAACTTTTCTGGAAGCACAGTTTCGATCTCGGCGCACAACGACTGCTTGAACGATTTCAGAAACACGATCCTATATTGCCTTCAGAAATAAAGACGCTCGAAGATTTTTTTGAATCATCGCTTCCACTGCTGGCTGATGCCATTCAAATTCACCACCCTTCAACCCTGATAGGATCTTCAGGAACCTTTGACACGCTGAGTGAAATATATTGTATCCAACAAGGGATTCCATTTTCTCATGAAGATCCGGAGACTCCGCTCGCGCATCAGGCCTTTAGCCTTATCCATGAAGAATTAATTTCCAAGAATCGTGCTGACAGATTGCAGATTCAGGGCATGATTGAAATGCGGGTGGATATGATTGTAGTGGCCAGTTGCCTTGTCAATTACTTGCTGAAAAGATTCTCGTTTAAAAAAATTCGTGTCTCATCCTGGTCGATGAAAGAGGGCGTTCTTGCCAAATATTCCGGATCAATCAAAACCATGCCGTGAGATTGGCCATCAGCAAAAAATTCTGATGGGTAGGATTTTGGTTTACATCCTCATACACTTTGTCTGGTGAAAAGAACTCCCTCGCTTCTACACGAAACAAAGCCAGTTTGTGCAGCTTAAAATTGGCGCAAAGTCCCGTACTGGAGGATCGGAACCCAGGCAGGCCGGTTCCTGGATTTACAGTGGGATACAAAGCGCCCCCGGAATCGTCGAAATGTTCAATCCTGCCTGAAATGGAAACGATTTCGTTCAGTTTATAACTGCCAATAAAATTGACCTGCCACCACGACACGGTAGGTGCATTGCTCTTCTGCTGGTAGCCGAAGTAAAAACAGGATGTAGCTGAAAATCTTCCTTTGGGTTTGTAAATCCAGTAAAAGTCATTGAAAAAACGAACGCGATAATCCGGATTTTCGGTTGACCGCTCATCTCCCGTATAGGTGTTCCAGTTAAATAACATACTTTCGTTGGGCCTGTACTCCAACTGTGTTCCGATTGACTTGCCCCGGTTGTTATCCTGAATGACCTGCCAGCCATTGATGATATAAAGGTAAGCATTGACTCTCTTGCTTAAGGGTATGCTGACTTTAACACCCGAGAGATAGTATGGAACATTTTCAGGTGCGAAAGAACGCGTGTACATCAAATGATCTTTTGAAATCGCGCTTTCATTTGTATAGGGTGAACCGATTACACCTGCATCGATCCAGATATTTTTTTTCGGGAAAACCAGTACCCCTACATTTGCTTCCAGCATGTTCTTGAGGGAACCGGGTTCATTTTTGTAATTGGCATCCATGTACGTGCCGAAGCCGGGCACAAACCTTGCCCGCATATACGTAGAACGATAACGCACATCTACGTAGGCGAGGTTGACAGAAATCTCATTGTCACGCGCTGAGGAAACAAAATATTGGTTGGTGCTGTTTTCCGGCTTGTTGAAATTATACCCGTAGTAAGAATCCACATAGCCGCCCAGGCCCACGTGGCCGATCATCGTGATCTCGGTGGTGTCCATCGAGGTGGTATTGATAACCTGGGCGGATACGCACTCAATGATGCACAGACAGAAAAGAAAGATTACCAATCTGATCATCTATAAAAATAGGAAAGCCAAAGCAAGAAAAAAACCCCTTATCATTTCTGACACAGAGGTTCTTACCATTGAATTTTCTTATCCACTACAATCCGCTGATTGGTTTATCCTTTGGATATTTGACCTCAAACTTAAAGACAGTCTTTTTGGTCTCGTTTGGCTGAAGGTTCCATGTCCATGAAAGTTTGCCAGTGTCCTTAAGGTAACCTGCTCCTCCGGTATCCGTCACCAATACTTCGATCTGACTGTTTTGCGAAAGCGGTACCTGGTCTTCAATTACAATCTTGATTGCCTCCTGCTTGGTATTGCGTACCGAAAGTTCATAAGCCTGTGTCTCGCGAACGTTAGCCCCAATTGCTTTGCGCGAAGTGAAATCTTTCACCCTTTCTCTCTTCACTACAATGCGTTTGTCGCGACCCAGGGAAAGCGACAGCGTATCCTTGACAGAATTAGGATCGATGAAGGTCTTTCCGACAAACGTTCCTTCAAAGAAAATGTTGGCCTCACCGGGCAGTAGATTATACTCTTCCCAACCTGTTGCTTTGGCCATCAGGAAGGCATCCATATCCAGTTTGGGAACAACCGAATACTGGTAAGTGGCATTCACATCATAGTTCCTGATGTCTACAAGCGTTGGTTGATTGGAGGATGCGACTGTGTAGGGCAGTGAAATATCGAATTCAGTGTTCAGTGTTGTTTGAATTGCATTGACAAATTGGGCGGCAGTTTCTGCGGGGGACAGTTCCGCTTCTTCTTTTTTCAAATCGTCACTCCTCATCGCCATTGGCATCGCACTTCTTCTATCCTGTTGGGCTTTCATCATCGCTACAGGCTGATAAAAATCCAGGTACCAGGCATACAATTCAGGTTTTAACCCGCCGAGATTCGGATTGGCGGTAGACAATTTCAAATGCACATTCTTCCATTGCTCGCCAGTCTGTTGAAAAACATTGGCCTTGTAGTTTAACTGCAGCGGACTCTTGGTATTGGTAGCCCGTACATCATACACCGGGAGCCAGCCCGCCTGGTTGGCCACATAATTTACTTCCAGTTCTACAGCAGTGGGTGTTGAAGCCGACAAACTGATCACAATTTCACTGGTGTTGCGACTGTACAACTCGTTTTGTGAATTGATCTGTGATTGAATTTTACCCAGACGATTGTTGAGATTTTTAATTTTCTCATCCTGCTTCATTCTGGAATTCACGATATCGCCCAGGCGGCTCCTATAAAAGTCAGCCATAGCTTTGAGTTCGGCCACGGTAAGGTTCTGATTGGTCCCCCCAATCTTCTGGTTGCTGAGCAGCATTTGCTCTTCCTTGTTCAGAATTTCTTTCTGGCTTTGCTCCAGCGCAATCTGCTTTTGAAAATATTCAGCAGAATCTTTTAAGACCTTTAGCGCCTTGGGCATATTCAGTTCGCTGAGAAAATTCTGACGATGGCTTGTGCCCAGGATAATGAAATTTCCCCTTCCGCTTACCTGTATGCTTTGGGGATCCAGTTGCGCTGTAAGGTCGGAGACCACGAGATACGTTTTACCTGCGTCAATTTTAGTTTTCACTTCACGCGTGACCTGGGCGCGCGCCAGGAATACCGTGACATTAGAAATTTTTGACTCCACCGGTTTCTCGGACTGGGCCACAGCCGTGTACGAAAGTCCACAAAGGACAATGAAAAGCGATAATTTGGTGTTCATGTTGTCTGTTTAGCAATAGGATGCAATGATCATGCAAATTCCATAAACGAAGGTAGAAAATTAAGGTAATCTGTATTCCGTAACCGGCAATCAGTCTGAACTAAAGTAAGTCCATTCTGTATGCCAGCGGGAGTTGCTTATTTTTACGCATATGAATGAACATACTTTCTCCTATTCCACACTTCGGCAATTCGCGAACGACATATTTCT
>DAOMZK010000094.1:0-7774 GCA_035438035.1 Cyclobacteriaceae bacterium
CATTGTACATCTCCAGCACATGATAAGTTGGCGTCAATAACATTTTCTCTTCATTGGTAAGGATAACAGCCTGCAAAACGTTAATGGTCTGTGCGAGATTGGCCATCCGAACGCGGTCAGCGTGGTTGTTGAAAATATTCAGCGTGGCGCCGGCCAGTATCGCATCGCGGATAGAATTCTGTTGATATAAAAATCCAGGATTGGTATTGGGCTCAACATCATACCAGCCTCCCCACTCGTCCACAACCATGGCAATCTTCTTCATTGGATCGTATTTGTCCATAATCGTGGCGTGACGGGTGACCAGTTCCTCCATCTGCAAGGCTTTGGTCATAGAAGCAAAATACTCCTGTTCAGAAAAATTGGTGGCCGATCCCTTTTTCTTCCAATCGATCACCGAATAGTGGTGCACACCGACCCCGTCCAGCATATTGTGTGGAATATTTTTCATGAGCACTTCCGTCCAGTTGTAATCATCATCACTGGCACCTGACGCGATCCTGAAAAGGCGGTAGTCGCGGCTATAATTATTCATAAACGTGGCGTACTGCCGGTATATATTCGCATAGTACTCAGGTGTCATGTTGCCACCGCAGCCCCAGGCTTCGTTAGCCACTCCCCAGTATTTCACCTTCCAGGCTTTTTCCCTGCCGTTTTGGTTGCGGAGGATGGACATGGGGCTCGTTCCGTCGAAATTTACATACTGTACCCATTCGGCTACCTCCTGAACAGTTCCACTGCCCACATTGGCAGACAGATACGGCTCTGCTCCAAGCAATTCGCACATGTTCAGAAATTCATGGGTTCCGAAGCTGTTGTCTTCCGTTACGCCTCCCCACCAGGTATTCACCATCGAGGGTCTCTTTTCTTTCGGACCAATACCATCTTTCCAGTGATAGGTGTCGGCAAAACATCCGCCGGGCCACCGCAGGTTGGGTATCTTCATCTTTTTCAGTGCATCCACAACATCCTTGCGAACCCCGTTGGTGTTTGGGATTGTAGACTTATCTCCCACATAAAAGCCACCATAAATACAGCGGCCCAAATGTTCGGAAAAATGTCCGTAGATATGTTTGCTGATTTTAGTGGCCCCTTGATCGGCATTCAGGACGATGCTGTTTTGTGCCCCAAGGCTGCAGAAACATAGGGAAAGAATAATAACACAGATGATTTTCATGGTGTTTTAATTAGTGAGGAAATATAAAAACTATAATTGTGTTTTGTACACTTAAACAAATTAAATACAAATAATCTGTGGCAGAGAGTAACTTTTTTTGTCATGCCTGCCTGTGCGTAGCCGCTTCGGCGAAGGCAGGGATTTACGGATTCAATCAGATCTTTATCGGTTCCATTCGTGGCACGAGGAAATGCATAATCATCCAGGCCAGGAGATAAGCTGAACCACAAATAAAGAACATGATGTAATAGGCAGTCTCGATCTGTCCCAATTCACGGTAATAGACAAACATGTTTTTCTGCACGAGCAGTGATAGCGCTATCCCTCCCAGCGATCCGAACATACCCCCTATTCCCGTTACAGATCCAACGGAAGGTTTGGGGAACATGTCTGAAACTGTGGTAAATATGTTCGCACTCCAGGCTTGATGTGCAGCGGCAGCAATACCAATCACCAGTACCGCGAGCCACATGTTTATACCACCCAAAATCTGGGCAAACACAATAGGTATGACAAAGAATCCATAGATAAGCATCGATGTCTTACGCGCTTTAAATACCGACCAGTTATTTCCAATCAACTTGAGCGGCAACCACCCACCGCCTACACCCCCAAGGGTCGAGATACTGTAGACAATAGCTACCGGCAATGAAATGGCTGTTCCTTTAAGGCCATACTGACTTTCAAGAAAATCGGGTAACCAGAAAAGGTAGAACCACCAAATCGGGTCGGTCATAAATTTACCGATTACAAATGCCCAGGTTTGCCGGTAACCCAGCAACCTGACCCAGGTAATTTTTTGTACTACACCGGCTGCGTCTTTCGGTGTATCATCAACATCGCTGTGGATATAATCGAATTCAGCTTTGGAAAGTCCCTTGGCGTCTGCAGGTTTTTCATAATAAAGTTGCCATAAAACAAGCCATATGAAACCGAGGGATCCGGTAATGATAAAAGCCCACTTCCAACCCCACGCTGCGGCAATAAAGGGTACTGTTAATGGCGCCACAATCGCTCCAACGTTGGTTCCAGAATTAAATATCCCCGTTGCTAAAGCCCGTTCCTTTTTAGGAAACCATTCAGCCGTGGATTTAATCGCTGCCGGAAAGTTTCCGGACTCCGTAACACCCAGTGCTGAACGGACCACTATAAATCCCAATGTACTGCTGATAAAGGCATGCATCACAGCCGACACACTCCACAATGCGGTGGCCAGCATGTATCCCATTTTCGTCCCCAACTTATCAATCAGCCGACCAGCACCCAGCATGCCCAGGGCATAACACAACTTAAAAGCTATTTCTATGTTGGCATAATCACCGTCATTCCAATTGAATTGAACGGAGAGATCTGACTTGAGCAAGCTGATCACGGCCCGGTCGAGGTAGTTGACGGTAGTTGCAAAAAATACAAGCCCGCAAATGGTCCAGCGATAGTTCCCGATTTTTTGAATTTTTTCTTCCACGGATGATGGGTTGATTGAGCTTTATTTTTTTACGCGTTTGATGATCGCTAATGAGTCGGATACCAACTGTTGAAGTTTTGTCCAGTTTTTCGTTTCCAGTATCTCTTTGGTAAAGAGCTGCGACCCCATGCCTACTGCGGTGGCTCCCGCCTTGAACCATGCAGAAAGATTTTGCTCGGTAGGTTCAACACCTCCGGTGATCATTAATTGAAGATCCGGCACAACCGGCATGACTGCCGATACAAAACCAGGTCCCAGCACGGATCCTGGAAAGAGCTTAATGATTTTTGCCCCATGCTCCTTCGCTGTAACAATTTCTGTTAGCGTGGCACAACCCGGAATCCACATCTTGTCGTGCTTCAAACAGACCTCCGCCATCTCCAGTTTGAGAATGGGTGAAATGATAAAGTGTGCACCGGCATCAATAAATTTTTTTGTAGTGGCCCCATCCATGATGGTCCCGATGCCCAGCATCAAATCAGGGTATTTCTCCACATATTTTAATGTCTCTACAAAAACATCAAATGCATTTTTTCTGCGGTTGGTGAATTCAAAAACGCGCACCCCGCCGAGATAAGCCGCTTCTACAACAGCTTTGGCCACTGCAGGATCATCATGCGTAAAAAGCGGTATCATCGCTGAAGATATCATCTGCTGGTGAACGGCTTCGCTTGAAAAATTTTTCATTTTGATTTCTGTTTTTTATCGCGCTACACGACCTGAAGCGTCGCCTTGCATGAGTTTCTCTACTTCATCTACTGTAACCATATTAAAATCGCCTTTTATAGTATGCTTCAGACAGGAAGCTGCCACGGCAAAATTCAGTGCCCGTTGATCATCGGTTGGATAGGAAATCAATCCATAGATCAGGCCACCCATAAACGAGTCACCTCCTCCTACCCGGTCGACGATGTGCGTGATCTGGTAAGTGGGCGACTCATATAATTTCTTTCCATCCCAAAGTACACCCGCCCATGAGTTGTGGCTGGCACTGATCGAGCCACGCAGGGTGATGATCACTTTTTTCGCTTTTGGAAATTTAGCCATTAATTGCTTGCCGACTGACTCATATGCTGCTCCTTCGACGTGTCCGGATTTTACATCCACGCCCTGGGGCTTTATTCCAAAAACCATATCTGCATCCTCTTCATTGCCGAGGATTACATCGCAATGTTTGACCAAATCCGCCATCACTTCCCCAGCTGGCTTGCCCCACTTCCAGAGTTTGTTGCGATAATTCAAATCGGTAGAAATAGTAATTCCCTTTTTGGCCGCCACCTCACAGGCTATGCGGCATTCGTCTGCCGCGGCTTCCGAAACGGCGGGAGTAATACCCGTCCAGTGAAACCACGTTACCCCATCAAATACCTTGTTCCAGTCGATAGATCCTTTTTTTATTTTTGCGAAAGAGCTGTTGGCACGGTCATAGATGACTTTGCTTCCGCGGCTTACCGCACCGGATTCGAGGTAATAAATTCCCACGCGATCCCCGCTTCTTTGAATATAGGAAGTGTCCACATTGCGCGCCCGGAGGGTGGAAATGGCCGCATCACCAATATCATTGTTGGGAAGTGCGCTGACGAAGCTTGCAGGAATGCCATAATTGGCCAGTGAAACCGCCACATTGGCCTCACCCCCGGCATAGGATGCTTCAAATTCTGTAGCTTGTCCAAAACGTAAAAAGCCTGGCGTGGCCAGACGCAACATGATCTCTCCGAATGTAATAACCTTACTCATGGATTAAATAGTTAATATATTGATTTGTAATTTGTTTTCATGGAACTCACGATATTGTGGGGTGTTAATATAGGTGAATTAATGGCCCGTCCGAACTAAATTTATATGGTTAATAACAGGCATTTAATACGCTTTCAAATATAATTTATAACTGATACCTTGCATGCGCAATCGATTGCGCAATATAGCTCATTTACCCATATGTCAAACAAAATACTCAAAATCCATCCCTCAGATAATGTGCTGGTGGCCCTGACTGACCTGAAGGCCGGTGAAACGGTAACGTATCAGCACAACACGATTACATTGGTGAATGACGTTCCTGCCAAACACAAATTTGTCGTGAAAGACCTCACCCCTGATGAAGAAATAATCATGTATGGCATCTTGGTGGGCAAAGCCATGTCCGCCATCCCTGAAGGAGGCGTAATCGGTACACATAACGTTAAACATAAAGCCTCTCCTTTTTCAGGAAAGACAAAAAACTATCAATGGACTCCACCAGATATTGCCAAATTCAGGAACAAAACATTCATGGGCTACCACCGTCCCGATGGACAAGTGGGTACTGCCAATTATTGGCTGGTTATTCCACTGGTGTTCTGCGAAAACAGAAATGTCAACGTCATCCGTCAGGCATTTGAAGAGGGACTTGGCTTTAGCAAACCGGATGTGTATAAGAATTATGTCAATGAATTGGTGCGACTGTACAAGGAGGGAAAAACAGATTCCATTTCTACAGTAACCCTTACTGAAGCCAAATCCAGCAGCTCAAAGATTTTCAAAAACATCGACGGCGTGAAAATGCTGCTCCATGAAGGCGGATGCGGCGGCACACGGCAGGACTCCGATGTTTTGTGCACACTGCTCGCAGGATATATTCACAACCCGAACGTAGCCGGCGCAACCGTATTGAGTCTGGGCTGCCAGAATGCACAGATCGAAATCCTTCAGAAAAAATTCAATGAATTGGATCCCCGGGGATCCAAACCGGTCATCATCCTCGACCAGCAAAAAACGGGTACGGAACAAGAACTCCTGACCTTAGCTATTCAAAAGACTTTCATCGCCCTGACGGAAGCAAATAAACTGGAAAGAAAACCAGCTCCGTTGAGCAAACTTGTAGTGGGATTAAAATGCGGGGGATCGGATGGTTTTTCGGGGATATCTGCCAACCCTGCCATAGGACACACTTCAGATTTATTGGTGTCACTCGGAGGAAGCACCATCCTTTCAGAATTTCCGGAACTGTGCGGAGTCGAGCAGGAACTAATCAACCGATGCGAATCCAATGACTCGGCTGAACTCTTCATCAACCTTATGCGCTCGTATGCTTCAGCGGCTGAGGCGGTGGGGTCAGGTTTTGACATGAACCCATCACCCGGCAACATTAAAGATGGACTGATTACCGACGCAATCAAGTCGGCTGGCGCTGCAAAGAAAGGTGGAACCGCTCCTGTTGCCGATGTATTGCGCTATGCAGAATATGTAAAGAAGCCCGGGCTCAATTTATTGTGTACGCCCGGCAATGATGTGGAAAGTACAACCGGCACAACGGGCTCAGGTGCGCAGATTATTCTTTTCACGACTGGCCTGGGTACGCCAACCGGCAATCCTGTTTCACAAGTAATTAAAGTCTCATCCAACACCAAACTGGCCCAGAAGATGCCCGATATCATTGACTTTAATACCGGCTCAATTATCTCCGGAGAGAAAAACATTGAACAAGTCGGCGAAGAAATCCTTGACTTCATCATTGAAGTTGCCAGTGGCCGGGTGAAAGCGAAAGCGGTTGAACTTAATCAGGATGATTTCATTCCCTGGAAACGCGGCGTTTCTCTTTAAGTAACCGTAAAGACTACTTAGGGTTCCACCCGTTGAAAATATTCTTCAGTGTGAACTGACTCGCTTCTTCGTCGGTGAGTTGTCGGATCCATTTTACCCGTCCCTCCTTCTGCGCACCCGGTCCGGTGTTCTTGTATTCCGCATAACGGGCAGTTGACTCGTTGGCGGGATTGCGCCAGTTGTTCCATCCTTCAGCACCGATGTGCGAACCAATTTCACACCTTAAATAAGAGACACTAGCATAAGGGGTCCAGGGCCTTCCCAGTGAAACGCCAGTCAGCTCAGAATCTCCTGTGAGTTTGCAATCAAAGAATACAAATCCAAACTTCAATTCACGTGGTGTAGAAGCTGCTGTAACATGTGATTTCTTCTTGCTGTGAATATGGCAGTTCTGGAAAACCGCAGTGGCTGGTCCAAAAATAAAATCCGTCGTTCCCTCGATGTAACAGTCGTTAAAATATTGTTTGCTGCCCGGTCCACTGCAGAAAAGAACATCCTGGAATCCCTTGAATATGCAATTATTGAAAATCAGTCGGTCTCCATGGGCAAACACAGCCACCGCCTGACCTGCAGTAAATCCTGCATTGTTTTCAAATGTCAGATTCTCTGCCTTGAAATTATTGGCATAGATAAAGAAGCTGGCAGAAGTCCATGTATTTACAGTATCCCCGTTAGGCAATATGCTGCCTGTGTGATTGTCGTACGTGAGGATCGTGGTGTTTTTATTTTCTCCTTTCAGGGATACAAAATCCTTTCGGGAATCCAGGACAAGCCGCTCTTTATATACTCCGCTTTTAATCTGAATGGTTATTGGATTTGAATTCCCACTGGGTATTGCATCAAATGCAGCCTG
Source organism: Cyclobacteriaceae bacterium (assembly GCA_035438035.1). Taxonomy (GTDB): domain Bacteria; phylum Bacteroidota; class Bacteroidia; order Cytophagales; family Cyclobacteriaceae; genus ELB16-189. The sequence goes on from DAOMZK010000094.1 coordinate 7,078, forward strand.
AACTGATCTAAAATCGCCGCTGCCATCCTGTGCTACCACAATAGTCTTCAATTCCCCATGAAGGGGAAGCACAATCAAAAGTGCCAGAAATAACTGGACCCGTTTCAAATACTTCACGGCTTTATTTTTGGTTTCACAATGTGATCCGACAGTTCCAGTTTGAGTGCCCTTACTTCAGCCAGCACAATTTCTGCCATCATACGGGCACCCAATTCATTGAAATGGGTATTGTCGTTTTTGCCTTCAGGATAATTCGGGTTTTCTCCGGGCTGCAATTGCAAATACAGTAATTTGGAATTTGCTTCACCAAATTGCTGAAGCAATGCCCGGCTTTTTTCGTCCATGTCAATGAATGCCACCCGGGTATCCGTTGCCACTTCACGAACCAGTTCAGCATAAATCTTATGGGTTTCCTCCACATGGCCATTTTGATCGAAATTCCTTCTTGTAACCGGAGTGAGCAATACGGCGATGCCTTGCTTCTCCCTTGTTTCACTGATAAACCGGCGCAGATTATTCTTATATTCTTCAGGTGTGGTATATCGGTCAGTTTTTTCTTTTACCTCATCATTATGTCCGAGTTATATAAGAACATAATCGCCAGATTTCAGGTTGCTGATTACAGACTCCCACAATTAGTCAGAAAGGGATGTCCTGGTGCTTCTTCCTTTCAACACACGATTGTCCACCACCAAGC